>JBDTEI010000139.1:0-12105 GCA_039922675.1 Microcoleus sp. | reverse complement strand
TCACCTCGTGGCCTGTGTCTTTGGGTTTGTTCCCGGTAAAACTCTCTCGCCCTTTGCCGGCCAAAACGAATTCTTGAGTGCTGTGATTGCTGCCAAATCTTTGGAGCCTTTTTTGCCAGTTAGGGCGATCGCCGAAATCTCCGCCTGTATCGAAGCTACTATTCCTTTTCGTCCGCTTTCGCCCTGCGGTTTAAGTGCGATCGAACTTTTGCACCAGCGGTTGGTAAGTGTAAATCACGATTTTGATTTCGGATGGACTGATGCCGAAACTGTAGAAATTGTCAAGCGTTCTGTGAGGCTATCAAATCGGGATGTAGAGAATTTTGCTTCTCCCAATTCCTCCAATTTCTTAGACAATACCTGGAACTTAATGCCAGAAACCAACCACGAATTGAGCAATGTCAATTCCTATACTGTTGGCGGATATCGCAGGTCTCTGCAAAAAATGGAAGGATTTTTAAACTTTCTCAAACCAGAACTCGTTTTCCAGCAGTTTATGCAAGAGCCGGACGATGAAACCTACACTTACATGATTGCCCAAACACGAAAAAATATCGCCGCTGCCAAACTTTATCTCGGGATAAAACTAATTACCATCGCCATTTTAGAAGCTCTTTCCTACCGTTTGGGTCGCGATATTCCGCTTTCAACTATGATGGGAGAATTGCGCGCACCAGGATTTAAAACATCAGTTTTGGAGGATTACTTGCCCAACCGACAAATCGCCTACCCCTTAGAAAGTCAGTTAGAAAAAGAGGTTTTAGATTTGTTAGCAATAGGACGCAATCAAGAATCTCCCTATGATATTAAAAACTCGCCCGTAGCTACGTTTATTATCAAATCTATCGGCTTTGCTGAAACTGAAAACTTTTTGAAGAAAGCTCAAGAGTTTTTTGCCGGTCATATTTCGTCGGAAGAGTTTCTGTCTTACTGCGCTCCCGATGTCATCGAGACCATCTCCTGCGGCGTTATGAAACTCTTTGACAGCCGGAAAATGGCTTTAGGCAAAGTTAAATTCGCTCAGCAAACTGTTTCTTAGCATAGGTTGGCAGAATCTTAAAAAGTTCGCGATCGCACAAACCTGGTTCCTTGAGTTCAGCCCCGATGTCCGGTTAGTGGGACTTAGACATTTTAAGGCTCCTTTAGGGGTTGAAAACCTCTCGGCGGGAAAGAGGTCGATGCCCTAAAAATGCCTGAAACCCTTGTAAATACTAGATTTATGCTGTGAGAGCTAAAAGTCTCTCTCTATCTAGGTTTGAAGCCATTTTCACCTCAGTTTTTGTCTCAGTCCCGCTAATCTTGGTAAGCCCAGGCGCATCTAAATTTTAAAGTCAAGTTTGATGCAATTCTTGTGGGATGTCCCGCCCGCCTGAAAAATACAACGCAAAATGCCTGACAGCCTATGATTGAAGAAATATCCATTTAAACCATAAAAAAAAGTCCTCTTGAAAGGACTTTAGCTATGAATCTAGGGTTTGAACCTCAGGGGGACTAATTCAACATCCAACTTCTATTTCTGTGAACCAGCCGCACCCTCTGCGCCCGAGTTGCTACCAGGTACAGCCGTACCCGTAGGATTAGAATCGGGCTGGCTTTCCGTATTAGTTTTGCCGCTGGTACCTGCTCCAGAAGCGCCATCATTTGGAGTTGGAGATGGAGTAGCTGAACTCTCAGGTGCTGGAGTGGCCGGAGTGGAAGCTGGCTCCTTCTGCGAATTCGGAACCTTAGTATTGGTATTATTTGACGGCGAAGATGGAGACGGCGCTGCTGGCTGAGCGGGTGTATCTTGCTGCTGTGAATTTGGAATCGTAACATTGCTCTTGGGAGCCGGAGTTGCTTGAGAAGCCGGAGCAGCCTTTTGAGCTGGACTTGGTTGAGGAGCAGGCGTAGCCTTTTGAACAGGAGATGGTTGAACCGGAACCGGAACACTCTTTTCAATGATCGTTTTTTCTCTCTCTATAATCCGAGTCGGAGCAGGTGTGGCTGAAGGCTGATTCGCTTTCGGTACAACAATCACAGGAGCAGGAGCAGGAGCAGGAGCCTCCTCACCCCGATTGAAGTAATATACACTTCCCAGAACTAAGCCGGCCAAAGAAGCAAGAAGAATCCCTAACAGTAACCCACGACCAGCATTCTCATTATCGCGGACTTCTTGAACTCCAGCTTGGTGGTTTTCCGCCATTTGACCCTGTACATAACCTTGGTGATGAGCTGCTTCTTGAGAAGCCTTCGCCGTTGTACTCGGAACACTTGTAGTAGTTCGTGTTGTACTGACGTGACCGTTAGTTGAATCTGTGTGAACCTCTTGATGAATTTCACGGTTAGAGCTATTTTCTTCGTTAGGTTTCATAATTATCTTAGTCACAACTATTCAAAAAATATTTGTCTGTGGGAGATGCTCATGTTTGAAAACTTGAGCTAAGCTGTCCAGCATTTAAATCACTTATTTCGATTCACGGTCAAGAATCAGGTGTAAGCGTTGGGTGTTTGGCTCATACCAGTTTAAATGCTTAACAGCTTTCTGCTTAGGGAGTTTAGAGAACTTTTGGTTTTTCCTTGATTTGTATCCAATCTAACTCACCAAGGTATTAACCAGGCTCTACCTCCCGAGTGATTTCCCGAGTCCCCAAAGGAATAGAATTAGCCGGAATTCAACCAAAGAATACGGGATAAATGAGTTATTTATAATGCTTGCTCTGCAAGCATATAAGCTTAAAAGATAAGCAATGAAAGAGACAACCCCTGCCACGGTACCCCCTTCTTTGATCAATTGTGTCAAAGATTAGACCTCTTGCAAAAATCCGAAAATACCCTGAAACCATCTGCGTCAATCGGTGTTGTATCTGCCCGATATCTGCGGTTGCTCTATGACTCGAAGATTTTTGCAAGAGGTCTATTTAACGAGATCTTTGGTCATCAAGCCCAAAAACGGGAGTTTAGGAACTATTTAGGCGGAGTATTGAGAGAAAATGAGCGAAAAAACCTGTCGCAGATGGCTGGAAACGCCGTCGGAGTAACTTACCACAAATTACACCATTTTTTAACGGCAGGGCCTTGGTCAATTAGTGAAATGAATCAATGTCGGCTGGAGGTAATGAATCAGTGTCACCAAAGCAATATTTTTCGAGGATTTAGCCTCATCATCGATAATTCATGGCACTCTTAAAAGTGGCAACTTTACTGCCGGAGTGGGAAGGCAATACATCAGAGAAATCGGGAAAAAAAAAAAGGGAGTAGTAACAGTTACTAGCCATCTATTTATCAAGCCAGTTTGGGCTTGAAATTTGTTTAAGTCCGGTTAGATAACCACAATTAAGTTTTTAGCAATAAAGGCAAGTTTTTTCTCATCCATCAAGAGAGTACGATCGTACTGACTACCAACAAGCTTTATTGCAGGAAATTAACCGGACATCAGCATTACTGACAACTGAGTTTTTTTAATCTGTTCTTTCAATGATGATGGTCATCTGAGCGACTAATGCACCGATCGCGCCTACTGCTGCAATTACTGGAAACAATGCCGCACCCAGCACTCCGCCGACTACTCCCACCGTCAGAGGAACTTCTACCAAGATTCGTCCTTCTTCATTTTTGATAATGATGCGGCGGATATTGCCTTCGTGAATCAGTTCTTTAACTTTAGTAACCAAATCCTCGCCGTTAATCTTCAACTCCTCGACGCTAACTTTTTCCTGAGTATAAAGAGGAGTTTCTAAAGGATTCGAGTCAAAATTCACTTCAGTAACTTTTTGGGCCGAAACTGTTCCAGATACAGGTATTGATTCGAGTTCTCTTGTCCCGACCGGTTCTTGTTCGCGATCTGTAGGTGTGTCCATTTTTTGTTCTCCTTTTAGGTAAAAGTATTTATGTATATAATTACCTAGTAAAGATAACACACAACTTTTTGTCGATAAATCATTCTTTTGGGTGATATTGCTGCTGGTGCTGTCATGCTCTTCTATCTTAATTTTTGACTGCTCGATTTCCCCCTCTCCCCCTCTCCCCTTCTTCCCTTGTGCCAATACGCGAACTGTCTACCTCTGAGCCTCGCACCGCTTCACCCTTAAAAAACCTACGATCGCGACAGCCACAGGATTAGAGCTGATTTCACGCCTTGAGATATTCAGACTCAACAGATGTACAGGTTGAAATACTGACATTGTACTGAAAGTGCGATCGCCTCGCCGTCTATATAGTTAACACATTTAGTTCGGCAAACCGCACGCACATGGAAATCCTCGCTTACTTTCCTCAACAGTCATTTTTATTCAACTCAGTGCGATCGCCCCACAAAACCCGGCCCCCCGAAGTTCCTCCCATGAACATCTTAGAGTTTCTAATGAGAATTGCCTAAAATCAAGGGGAAGTAGAAGTAATTATGATCGAAATATTATCGCAACAAAACCCACTTCCTCAAAAGGAGATTGAGGTTGGGAAAAAATCAGGTAAACTAGAATTACTTCCTTCTGCTTCCTCTTTATTTCCCGTGTCCGATTTGCCAGCGACAGAATTTGCATATCAAGTTGGTGGCAGTTTGCAGGCGAATGCTCTTACCTACGTCACCAGAGCAGCAGATAGCGAACTTTACGACTCGTTAAAAGCAGGCGATTTTTGCTACGTGCTCACCTCCCGACAAATGGGAAAATCCAGTCTGCGGGTGCAAACAGCGCGGCGCTTACAAGCAGAAAATATTGCCTGTGGAATTGTTGACATCACAGGAATTGGCACGGCCGAAATCACTCCCGTGCAGTGGTATGCGGGCTTTACAGCCACTCTCGCCAATAGCTTTAAAATTAAAATCAATTTCAGGACTTGGTGGCGCGATCGAGAACACTTGCCGCCAGTCATTAGATTAAATGAATTTATCGAACAAGTATTGCTTCCTGCCACCGATCGCAATATCGTAATTTTTATCGACGAAATAGACAGCATTCTCTCCCTCAACTTCTCCAGCGACGACTTTTTTGCCTGGGTACGTGGCTGCTACAACAAACGCGCCGAAAATCCCCAATACAACCGCCTAACTTTTGCCTTGTTTGGAGTCGCAACTCCTCAAGATTTAATTTCTGACAAAACCAGAACTCCGTTTAATATCGGCCACGCCATTGAACTCAAAGGATTCGATATTGCCGAAGCCACACCTTTAGCCCGAGGATGGCCAGAAAAAATCGAAAATTCCCAAGAAATTCTCAAAGAAATCTTAGCATGGACAGGAGGACAGCCATTTCTTACTCAAAAACTTTGTCAATTAACTGCTCAGAAGTTAGCAGCACAAACCAGCAGCGACGGCAATAGCTCAGCCAACTGTCAATTATTCATTGCCGAATTAGTGCAGTCGAACACATTGGAAAACTGGGAATTTCAAGACGAACCGGAACATCTCAAAACAATTCGCAATCGCCTCCTGAGAAATCCCCAGCGCACCGGCCGTTTGCTAGGAATTTACCAAAAAATTTTAGCCGATCTGACTCTTCCGAATGGCACAGAAAAGCCAGCAGCAGAGTTAATTTTTCAAGACAATTTTGCTGAAGATAGTTCGGAAAAAATGGAATTGTTACTGTCAGGTTTAATCGTCAAAAACGGAAATAAACTGAGAGTTTACAACCAGATTTATGCCTCTGTCTTTAACCGAGAATGGATACAGCAAGAATTAGCAAAGCTCCTGCCTTACTCCGAGTCTATCTGCGCTTGGGAAGCCTCCAACCACACCGATAGTTCCCGCTTGCTGCAAGGCAGAGCTCTGGCAGAAGCTTTAACCTGGGCGGCAGACAAAAGTTTAGGCGATCGCGATTATCAATTCCTCTCGGCTAGCCAAGAACTAGAAAATCTGGAAGTTCAGAGAGCTTTGGAACTAGAAAAAGCAGCTTCGCAAATATTAGCCGCCGCAAATTTAGTATTGACTAAAGCTCAGCAAAAAGCCAAGCGAACAGTCCAATTTAGTTTGTTTGGACTCGCTGCAATTTCCGCAATCTCTGCTAGCGTCATCCTTCAGGCGCAACGAGTTGCCCAGAAAGCTGAAAATCAAAAAATACAAGTGATAATTACCCACATTAAAGCCCTCAATTCCACCGCCGATATTTCCCTAAGTTACGACCAGCTAGGAGCTTTAATCGCAGCAGTCAGCGCGGGCAAAAAATTGCAAGAAATAGAAGTTTCCCCAGCACTCAAAACACAGACAGTAAATATACTGCACCGAACGCTAAATGCAGTCCGAGAACGCAATCGTTTGCCTAACGGACACACGGCTAATTTTAGCCCGGATGGCAAATTAATTGTGAGTGCAGGTGACGAATTTATTGTGAAAATTTTTCAACCTAATGGCAAGTTAATCTTGAGTTTGCCGGGACATACCCAGTCAATTACTGAGGTTGTTTTTAGTCCAGACAGTCAGTTAATAGCTTCTACAAGTTTTGACAAAACTGTCAGAATTTGGCGCCGCGACGGAACTTTGCAGCAAATCTTGAAAGGACACCAAGATTTAGTTTGGAGCGCGAGTTTTAGCCCGGATTCTCAACTAATTGCTACTGCCAGTTCTGATAAAAGTATTAAGATTTGGAATGCAAGTGGCGTTTTGCTGCAAACTTTAAAAGGACATACTAGGCCAGTTACATCAGTCAGATTCAGTCCCGACGGTAATCTGTTGGCTTCCACCAGTCAAGATCGAACTGTCAAACTTTGGAAACGCAGCGGAAAAACACAGTTTCGACTTGAGAAAACTCTTTTGGGACACGGAGATGAAGTGTGGGGCTGCAATTTCTCGCCAGACGGTGAGATGATTGCTTCAGCGAGTCACGATTGGAAGGTGAAACTTTGGAATACTCACGGCAAGTTGCTCAAAACTCTCGACGATTCTACAGCAGGTTTGGGTAGTGTCAGTTGGAGTGCAGACAGCAAGTTGCTCGCAGGGGGCAGCACGGATGGCAAGGTGAGACTTTGGCGGGCTGACGGTACTTTGTTGCAAACTTTTAGGGCACATCAAGCGGATGTGTGGAGCGTGAGTTTTAGTGCCGATCGCACAACTTTAGCATCTGCCGGGAAAGATTCGTCGGTGAAGCTTTGGAGTCTCGATCGTGCTAAAGTAGAACCTGCCGAACTTGACACGTTGCTCGCAGTCGGCTGTCGCTGGCTCGGAGACTACCTGCAATACAATCCGCGTGTTGAGAGCGATCGGCATTTGTGTGAAAAAACTGACAATTGACATTTCTTGGCAATTTCCCGAAACTCATTTTGCCTGAATTCTCACAGCGGGTGATCGGCAAAAATTTGTCGCTAGTCTTGTCTGATTGTCATATAATTTTAGGTAAGGGGTAATAGCAAATGTACTGGCACTGGCCGCAGATGTCTATCAATCTGAACTAAATTAATGTTATCAAACATTAAAGGTAGTTATCACTACAATATTCTGATTAGTAGAATCTTGTAGTGATAAAATTTAGTAAACAGTCAGGTATCAAAGGGGTGACTGCTGTCAACCGATTGCATCGTTTCCGGCGGTAGTCGCATGATTTAAGGTACAAAAAATCGTGCTGAATCAATTGGAGTGGAGCACAGAGAGTAGGGTTGATTGCCAAGCGAAAAGAGAGGTTGAAATCGCAGTGTAAATTATGCAATACTCCAGCAGCCAACCGCAACTACCAATTACCAAAGGAGGCAGAAGTGTATGAAACTGATGGGTTGAGTCCCCTGAAATCGCCGCTCGGTTTGCGATCGACTCTAGAGGAATTAACCCTGTACAATTTTCTCCTAGAGTCAGAATGTATGGGTGGCGAAGTTGCTAAAATTTTTCAAGCTAATCCTTTACTTCCCGGCATCATCATTACTGAGAAAGGAAAGTTTACAGGGATGATTTCGCGCAGGCGTTTTTTTGAACACATGAGCCGTCCCTACAGCTTGGAGTTATTTTCTCAACAGCCTTTGTTCATTCTCTACCGCTTTACTAAAACTGATATTTTGGTTCTCGATCGCAAAACATCAATTATGAAGGCAGTGCGGCAGTCTCTAGAGCGATCGCCAGAACTGATCCACGAACCCATTGTAGTCCAGGTAGAGCCGGACAATTACCAACTTTTAGACGTGCACCAACTGCTGCTTTCTCAGTTGCAGATTCACGAGTTGTCAACAGTGGCGATGCGGGAATCCCAAGCACAATTGAGGTACCAAGCCCAACAGCTCGAACTTGCCCTGCTGGAACTTCAGCGCACTCAAACCCAACTAATTCAAACAGAGAAAATGTCTTCCTTGGGGCAGTTAGTAGCAGGAGTCGCTCACGAAATCAACAATCCGATCGGCTTTATCTACAGCAATTTGCACCACGCTAAAGAGTATACGCAAGGTTTAATGCGGATACTCGAACTCTACCAGCAGCACTGTCCAGAAGCCCTCGCATCAATTGAAGCCGAATCAGAAACAATCGAACTCGATTATTTGCTGGAAGACTTGCCTAAAGTCTTTAATTCCATGCAGCAAGGTGCAGAAAGGGTGCGTGATATCGTTTTGTCGCTGCGGAATTTTTGCAGATTAGACGAAGCTGAAATGAAGCAGGTCAACATCCACGACGGTATCAACAACACGATTATGCTGTTGCAAAGCCAGCTTAAAGGGAAACCAGGGCAGGAGGCGATCGCAATTCACAAAGAATACAGCGATTTGCCGCTGGTGCAGTGCTATCCCGGACAGCTCAATCAGGTATTTATGAATATTTTAGTTAATGCCATTTACGCTCTTGTTGAGTGGAATAAACACGAAAATATCGATAAAAAAAGCCTAAATAATTCACAAACAGCCGAAAAAAATGATTCCCTTGCAAATAGTCGTCAGATGCCTGCGATTCGGATTAGCACGGAGTTAATCGAGGGGAAAAAGGTAATAATTAGGATTTATGACAACGGCCCGGGGATGACAGAAGATATTCGGAAGCGGTTGTTTGACCCTTTCTTTACTACTAAGCCTGTCGGCCAAGGAACGGGTTTGGGACTGTCGATTAGCTATGAAATTGTTGTCAACCAACACGGCGGTGAGTTGAAGTGCTTGTCAGAACTGGGAAAAGGAACAGAATTTGCGATCAAGATTCCACTTCAACAGTTTTCCCCAGCACAGATGTTACCTCGCTTTGCGTGATCGAAGCAGAAGGAAGTTCGGCAACGGATTTAACGGATTTAACGGATTTAAAAGAATTAGGACTTAGGTATCGGTGGCGAGAAACCGGGTTTTTTCACCATCCTATTTGGTTGCAGCCCGCAGATTCTGTAAACAAACCCGGTTTCTGAGGTTGGAGTGCGTCCAGGACTGAAGAATAAAGCCCTCGACTACTGCGAATTTTTGCAAACCCACTTCCACAAAAAATGACTCGGCCCCTGTTGGCGAATGCGGCGCACTTGTTGTTCCAAGCGCTGTTTTTCCTGCTGGGGCAATCCTCGCAGCCTATTGCGACTTTGCCAAGTTAGCACTGCTAAAGTCATCCCCAAGCACAAACCGAGACCAAGAGTTGGCCAGCGGTGAAAATATAAACCGTAGCGCACCGCCGCCCAAGTGAAGTTTTCTAACCACAAAGCGATTTCGTCGCGCAAACCCCAAATGCTCAAAGAACCGACGCTAATCCACAGAAATATCACAGTTAACCAGCGGCCGTAAACTGTTAATTTGTGAAGCCTTTGGACTTCAATTTGAAAATTATGGTCGATTTCATTAGTCATTAGTCATTAGTCATTAGTCATTAGTCATTAGTCATTAGTCATTAGTCAGTTAACAGCAGTCAGCAGCTTGATAGCTAATGACTGATGACCAATCACAATTAAACTTCCTCTGACGGATTGATGGCTTCTACGGGGACGGCGATGGAGTTGCCTCTGCGAGTACGCCACCAAGCTAGCAGCGTGCTGGCAATGAAAATACTCGAATACGCACCCGCAATAAAACCGATAATCAAAGCTAAAGCAAAGTATTTGAGAGTTTCGCCACCAAATAAAAAGATGGAAAACAAAGTCAGCAGCGTGGTCATCGTCGTGTTAATTGACCTTCCCAGCGTCTGCATGACAGCATCATCGATAGTTTGATTGATCGACTGTCCGGGATTTAGCTTAATTACTTCTCGCACGCGATCGTAAATTACTACTGTATCGTTAACAGAAAAACCGATAATTGTCAAGACAGCGACCACAAATAAACTGTCAACTTCCAATCCCAGAACTAAACCCAATATTGAGAAAATGCCGACCGTAATAAATACGTCGTGGAAGAGAGCAACGAAAGCAAAAAAGGCATAATCTAACTGAAATCGGAACGTTAGATAAAGAGTAATGCCAGCAAAAGAAAGGAATATAGCCAGCAAACCAGAACTAAACAACTGTTTGCCGAGGGTGGGCCCAACCGTATCAATTTGAAGAGTTTGAGGAGCAAAAGCGCCGATTTTCTCGCTCAAAGCTGATTGCAACTTAGTCCGCTGTTCGACGTTCAAAGTTTTCGTGCGCAGCGACAAACCGCGCTGTTCTTTGCCGATAACTTGAATGCTGCTGCCGCCCAAACCTTCGGAGTCTAGAATTTGGCGGACAGTTGCAATATCGATGGGTTTACAATTTTCCGGTTTCGTGCAGTCGAGTTCAAATTGCAGCCGAGTGCCGCCGATAAAGTCCAAACTGAGGCGCAGGGGTGCGCGGATGTCGGGACGAGTCCAAGAAATTGCCATCGACACTATACCTGCAAGGATTATAGCGGCGGAAATACTCCACCAGATCGATCGCTGTTTGATAACACTGAATTGCATAATTTGAAGGAAGAAGGAAGAGGGAAGAAGGAAGAAGGAAGAAGGAAGAGGGAAGAAGGAAGAAGGAAGAAGGAAGAATCTCAGCAATGACTACTGACTTCTGCCCACTTCCCACTGTCAACTATTAACAGTTTTCGACAAACCGGGGCAAAACCACTCGGGTTTGCGCAATCCCGGAAAGCCCAACACTACCAACATTAGAGTGCGGCTGCAAGTAATAGCAGTAAACATACTCACTACCACGCCCAAGGCCAGCGTTACAGCAAACCCTTTGACTAAACCAGCGCCCAACCAGAACAAAGCAGCACAAGCAATCAGCGTAGTTACGTTACCGTCTAAAATACTGGAAAAAGCGCGGTAAAAACCGGATTCGACCGATCGATAAAGCGTCTTCCCCGATCGCAATTCTTCCCGCGTGCGCTCAAAAATCAGCACGTTAGCATCCACCGCCATCCCGATGCTGAGCACAAAACCAGCAATTCCCGGCAGCGTTAATGTCACCCCCAACAGCACGAAAGCAGCCCAAGTTAACAAAGCATAAATTAACAGAGCAATATTCGCAATTACGCCGGGGAGTCGATAGTAGCCAATCATGAAAATCAAGACTAAAATTAAGCCGCCGATACCTGCATTAATACTGCTTTGAATGCTGTCTCGTCCCAAGCTAGCACCGATGGTGCGGTTTTCTACAATTTCGACAGGTACCGGCAAAGCACCGCCCCGCAATTGCACTCCTAAATCGTTAGCTTCTTGCGCTGTAAACCGACCTTGAATTACGGCGTTGCCGCCAGTAATTCCTGTCTGGGCAAATTCAACACCTACGACAGGAGAACTGATCATTCTTTCGTCTAGAAAAATGCCCAGAGTCCGTCCGGTTCCTGCTAAATTTTTAGTAAGTTCCCCAAATAATTCGCCTCCTTTAGTATCGAAACGGAGAGCGACGTTCCACTCGTTACCAGTGGGTTGAGCTTGAGCGTCTTTGAGGTTTTCGCCCCCGAGTCCGCTGCTTTTGTAGAGTTTGGCGATCGCCTCATTGCTTCTTTTCAAAGCAGCCTGATTTTCTTGAATTGCGGCCTGATTTTTGGTAGTTCTCAATTCTGTTTGCTTTGCCAGCAATTCTTGCTGCAACTGTCTTTCAATGCCTAATTGCGCTTCTGTTCCCGGCAGTTGTTCCCGAAAGTCTAGCTTGGCCGTGCCGCCCAAAACTCGTTCTGCTTGTTGCGGGTCATTTACTCCGGGTAACTGTACGAGAATTTGGTCTTCTCCTACTGTTTGCACTAATGCTTCGGAAACGCCCAAACCGTTGACGCGGTTTTCGACAATCCGTCGCACTGCTTCTAACATTT
>JBDTEI010000138.1:0-14327 GCA_039922675.1 Microcoleus sp. | reverse complement strand
CAACTGCGATCGCCCCGAGCAATAGCCCGAAAGCCAAATTCACAATATCGCTGCCAATGCCCATTTGTTGCAGCGCCAAGGCCGAAACAAAAGCAATAATCGCGATCCGAGCCGTTTGGCCCAACAGTCGCGCTTGGCGAGTTCCAGAACTGGCAATCAAACCAAACGCTAGGTTCGCCAAATACAAGCCGATCGCAAATACCACCAAACCGGCCAGCACCCTACCTGCAACCAGCAGAATACCGCTGACAATCGCCGTCAGCGCTGGTATCCGCAGCACGTCGGTAGCCGCCACCACAGCAAACAGGATGATGCCTACCTGCACCACAATGCCGACAAATTGCGAAGCCGTGCGGGCTGGAACTTCCGGTGCTTGAAGTACCGTTGCTTCAGGATCGATCGAACTCGGCGGTAGTCGCAGCGACGGTTTCGGCTGCACTCCCAACCAAGAAAAGACATTGTTAAAGCCAATTCCCGTCAAGATATTAGTCACCAAATCGCCGATCCAGCGCCCCAAAAAGTAAGCAACAGCGAGAATTATCGCTGCTGTAAAAATGTTGGGAAGCGCGCCCAGAATCGTGTTGAGCATCGCGATTGCCGGCAGCGAAATCGCCTGGATGTCCAAAGCGTTCAAAGCTGCGATCGCCGTGGGAATCAAAATCAACACATAGACAATTGTGCCGATAATCCACGACAGCGATTGTCCGCCCGAACTCCGGGAAATACCAAACCGAGCGCCCAAACTGTCAGCCCCAGCAGCAGCCAGCAGATTCGTGACAATCCGCTGCACCACTTGAGCCAGCAGCCAGCCGACAAACCCAATCAGCACAGCTTCCAGAATTTTCGGAACTGCCGCCAAAATTTGGTTCAGCAGATTATTAACTGGTAGCAGAGCCTGCTGCAAATCCAGCGATTCGAGAATCGACGGCAAAAACAGCAGAAAAATGAACCAGTACAGAGCATTCGCCAGAGTATCGCTCAGCAGCAAAGGACTCTCGCTGGGTGCAGTACCCACCTGTTGATTCAAGCGCTCATCTACGCCAAAAGTCCGCATCGCCCGCGATAAAGCCAATTTGGCAACTGTCGCCAACACCCAAGCAATCCCCAGAAAAATTAGGGCTTTGGCTAACTTCGGCAAAGCACCAGCAATTTGATTGAGAAAAGTATTGAGCGGTTGCGAGACAGCCGTTAGGTTCAACCGGTTGAAAAACGCAATTAGGAAAAAGATAAAAATGAGCCAGAATACCACTGCGGAAATAATTTTTTCCACTTGTGGCGCTCCTTCTCCTTCCGGGCGGCCGGTAATCCAAGCAGCCAGTCGGTTGTCGATCGTAGTCTTTTTGAGCAATCCGCCGACTAAAGATGAGACTAGGGCTGATACGATCAAGCCAATTAGCAGGATGCCGACGGCCCAGATCAGATTTTCAATGTTTGAGCTCACAACAAAATTGTTAATTCCGTTTTGGGCATCTATGAGCGGATTTTGGACTGGGGCCTGTGCCAAAATGCGTAGCGTAGCGGGGCGTAAGCCATCGGACAAAACCGCCATTGAGCCGGATATCGGTTGAGTTATTTCTTGCCAAGTTTCATTCATATTTTTCTCAGATTAACGTCAGATTTGACATGGAGAAGACGAAACTTTTAGAATAGTTGCACCAAATCTAGACATTGCCTAAATTCAATGTTTGTACGCTTTTAACCGTACTGGGTTAACTACAAAACCCTCTATCGAATTAGGGATAAACCCATCTCCGACTGCTTTTCTGCCAATATTCAAAGAACCGTTCACATCTGCATTAATTAGTTGTCCAGTTTGGGTTCTGAACAATCCTCTTTTTACCCTGCTGCCAATATACTCCCTATGTTGTTCAATTGGCTCCAAATCCAATGCAGAACATTTAGATGTATAACTCTCCTCAACTAACACAACTTTAATTCCCGCAAGTTGTCCTTTGTACTGCAACATTTGCAGGAACCGACGATGGGGAATGCAGGCAAACTTTTGATCGTTAACCATGCCCGTATTAATCCCATCTTGAAAATCCTGGTTCCAGCCTATAACCAGCAAGCCAATTTGATGATTGACGAGTTCTTTAATAATTGCAGAACTCGTGGTGTGGAGATAGTAATCCACTTTACAGTTACGCTTGTGCCACAATTGGGCGAGTTTTTTACTGGTTTTTTTCGCTGGGGGCAGCAATATTTTTAATGCCTTGGAAACCTGATTGCAGTATTGGTTGGTTGACTTGAGTGCCCGTCCGTCGTAGATTTTCGGTACTAACCCAGAAACATTGTAGGTTAATGTTGCCAGATTATTTAATCCTAAATCTATGGCAGCTACTCTCTGATTAACTTGTAAAGGCTGTTCTAACTTTTCATATACGACCTCGACAATATAACAACCTACCTTGGGAACAATTCGGATTTCCAGAATCGAGGTGACTTTTGATGGCAACCAAATATTAGTCCCAGAGGGACGAGCATATCCTTTTTTTAAGGCTCTTTTGCTGACAGCTTGACAATTAAATACAACTACATAGCGCCCGTCTTCTCTTTTTCGCTCTCTTGAACCTTGATAATGGGGGATTTTTGGTGCGGCTTTAAATTTAGTTGGGTCTTCCTGATAGTTTCGCACCGCCAGATAGTAGCTAGTCCACGCTTTGAGGACTAATCCGAGGGTGCTTTGTGCTACCTTGGCGGGCAGCACTTTGTAATCAGGGCTGGTTTTGAGCGCGTGATAAACAGCTAGAGCGTTTGTTTGTTGGCTCGCGAAAAAGTTTTGACGGTAGATGTAGTTAGCCGAGTTGTAAAGATTTTTGCACAGCCATGACAGTCGATCGGCTTCTCGATAAAACCTATGATTGGGTTTGATGACGTGCCTTTCGACTAACTGCATAATCGGTATATATACTTTATATTTCAAGATGATACACTGTATGGACGAGTGTGTCAATCTTTTACTTTATCGAAAAATGGACGGTACAAGTAAATAAATGAGTATACAGTAAGCAAAGTTTTATCATACCCTCCTTGTTGCAGGTTTCCATGTCAATTCGTCGAGTTTTCGAGCAATCCATTGAAATTCGCGCTGCTGCAACCTTGGTGGAGCGCTGTATAGTCGATCGCACTTTAATGCACAAATGGCTCAATCCTTTGCTGCGCTGCGATCCCGAGGGCGAATGGGATACGGCTGTAGGAAGTCGCAGCTTATTTATCATAAAAATTCCCGTTTTGCAACCCACATTAGAGAGTGTGGTGTTGGAGCGACAACCAGGTTTAATTGTTTGGGGGTTCGACGGATATTTCAAAGGATACGATCGCTGGGAATGCCAGCCCCAAATCCAAGGAACTCTCTTGATTAATCGCTTTGAATTTCAAATTCCCAATCCTTTAATTAGATTTGGTTTCAATCAATTTGCAGCCCCTTGGACGCAAAAAGATATGAAAGACCAACTCCGCCGCCTCAAACGAGTAGCAGAGCAATTATCTCAAAGCACGGGCTAGAGAATCGATCGTCTGTAATACGTTACTCAACTCTAAGTTCAATTTTTTCTAGTTTCTGCCGAATTTCCTGCACGGGTTCGGCAGTGAGAAAAGTTTGTTTGATTTGCTCAGATTGCAATCGATATCCTGTCTGCTCGATTGCTGGCAAAGCTTGGCGATCAGCTATTGCTGCTGCTTCCGTTTGTCCCGATAGAGAGTGAAAATCCCCCATCACTGTATAAGTTTTCCAAAGTTGGGAAGGATTACGGATTTCTTGGGCCAGCGCGATCGCTTTTGCTAAAAATTATCCGGCTCATTCAATATTACCTTGGGCAAGGAAAGCTTGACCCATTAACCGCAACCCTTTCACCATGTAGAGATATCGGCAAACAAAACTGCTGCTTTTAAGTGTTCTTGCAGCGGTGTTTGTAAGATTTATGAGTTGACTGCGATGTGTTGCAGTAGACTCTTGGGTACATAGCTGGCTAAAATTTATGGGAGTCCAAGCATATTGAGTATTTTCAACTGATGTTCTAGTTTTTAATTGCTTTTATATGCACGCTTAATATCTATTTTTTAATGTCTATAGCGCAGTAGTCCAGACAGTTTTTAGATCGCAGTCTGAAACCCTTGATTTACCGGAAAGCATCTCGATCGATCGCCCATCAACCCTGATTATAAGTTTGATAATCAAAAACTGTCCGAAATGTTGATGACGATTGTAGCACACCTGATGAATCTTCTTGGTGCAATTTATGACAGATAGTTCCGTACATTGTCTGAAACAACTGTGCAGATAAGCTGTTGTGGATTTGAATTTAATTTTGGGGCGGGCTAGGAGTGCCCACCCCACAAGAGTCTAAAGAAACAGGATTGTTAAAATTAGCTGCCCTAGTTTATTGTCAATCAGCCGATCGAGAATTCATCATTCTTTTTGAGGTCAAAGAGCCTCAACGATTGACCCATCAAGGTTTAAGAGATGTCTTTACCCTGTCAGCAGATGAACAATTCCCGATTACTAATTGCCAATTACCGCCAAGGCGAGTTACTTCGCACTACCCGATGAATTTGGCTGACAAATCGCTTGTCTCGCCGAATTCACCGCTTGACCTGCCGTCGTTTGCAAAGCCGGGGAATTCTGATACATAGCTTGCAAATCTTGCATATCTTTAATCACTCGCTGGTAGATAGTCATAGCTTGATTCCCATCAACTTCTAAAGCCGGAGGAGTGTAATTTTGCATCACTTTGATCAGCGATATTTTGCCATCTTTGGAAGCGGCGACTAAAGCATCGCGCAGTGCCGATGCGCTTTGAGTCGGAGTTGCCGGCGTATAAGCAACCTCGCCCAATTGTTTGAAAACAATTTCCCCAAAATAAGTATTTGCCAGCCGCGCTACTAATTGGGGATCTAAAGCCACTTCTCGCGTTAATATTTCGCGCACCGATTCGGGAGTTTGTTTTGCCAGACTCAAAACGCTTTGCAGTTGAGATGATGCTTTGCCGGTTTGTGCAAAGCTTTGCAAGTCGCTTATCGGTAAAGTTACGTCAACAGCACCGTATTTTACAGTAAGATTGTCTAATGCAAAGGCTTTGCCGCTGCTCAGCAATACTGCACTTGTCGAGAGCAAAAGCGCCAAACCTAATGATAAAGACTTTGACATTCTTTTGCTAAAATGGGCTGACTGCGGTTGCATTCCGTGGAAATAACCTTGTTGAAACTTAAAGTTCATGGGTTTGTGCCTCTTTACGTCAAAATACTTTTTCGATCGATCGAATGCGGAGGTATCAGTCGGGAAAGTGGACTCAGGAGTTCCCTAAATGACCTAGTTATTATACTGTCATGTCTCGCCAATTTAACCTATCACAAGATAGTTGTTAATTGATAATTAATATGTTATAATAATTTGATTTTTGAAAATTTTATTATAGCTTTGCAAAACTTATAAAAGCGACAGTTTGCCGTCGGGCAGTAGTTTATTGAGTGTAGCTTTCAGGTGTGATGTTGTGCGATCGATCGCGAATTTAAGTTTAGTTCCGATCGAGCCTTTCGAGCAATAGACGAATTCTAGCAGCATCCTCAGCATTCGGAGCATTGCTCAGGTATAGTTCCAAATCGTGGCGCGCCTCGGCCAAGCGCCCCAGTTGATAGTAGAGAATTCCGCGATCGCGCCGTTCTAAGAGTGCATCAGGAAACAGCAGTAAAATCCGTTCGCTCGCCCCCAGAACTCTCAAAGCATCACGCTGTTGCAAGTAAATCGCCTTCAGATTTGCCAGCATTCGCCCCAACAACTGCCGGTGACTTACCGGGGCGAGAAAAGCCGGCAGCAACTCCATCGGTTGACCATAAATTTGAGAAAGTCTCCCTTGACAATCTTCAGGAAATAATATCTCGCCGCCGTTAAACGCATCCACAAAAATGCCAGCATCCTCAAAATCAGGTCTAATTAAAAAATGTCCCGGCATCCCAATCCCCACCATCGGAAAATCAATGCGCTTAGCAACTTCCAAATAAACCAAAGACAAAGAGATGGGAATCCCAGTGCGGCGATCGATCACTTGATTCAAAAAGCTATTGCGGGGGTCGTAATAATCAGCATCATTACCCGCAAACTGCAAATCCTCGTATAAATAGCCGTTAATAGTTTGAATGATCCGCAGCGGATAATTCTGTGGCGGGAGGCGATGGCGTACTCGATCTGCGATCGTATCGAGAGTGTTGAGATAATCCAGAGGATCAAAATTCGGGTATTCTTCCAAAGCCACGTACAGCGCAGCTTTCGCCAGGTCGATCGAACCATCAGGCTGATTAATTTCTTGATAAAAGAGTTGTCTGGCTCTTGGAAAATCCATATTTATTATTGATTTAATTTTAATTTAAATTTTGTACCAAGATCTCGAACAGGCAAGATACCTGTTCCATAAAAGATTTTTTTCTGGTGGAACAGGCATTTTGGCTGTTGCTAAAAAAAACTGCAAACTAGCCTTTTTTCTGGTGGAACAGGCATCTTGCCTGTTGCTAAAAAAATTACAATAGTGCATTATTTTATTTTAATATATTCTAATTTTTCCCATCTAAATCAGCCACTATTTTTAACAAAGCTTCACGATAGATTTTTTTTCCCTCAATATTCAGGTGAACGCCATCCGAGGTCAAATCAGCCTTCAAAGCTTTACCCTCAAACAACGGCTGCACGGCTGCGTCATCAACCGATAACTTTTGAGCAACAGCAATTTGACCAATTAACAGATTAAACTTATCAACTCTCGGAATAGGGGCAGCAACACTGACATCGCGGCTGGCCTCAACAGTCGAGTAAAAAGCCGGAAGCAAAACCACCTGTTTCGCCCCCAGCTCATTTTTAACAGTGCTAATTATTTGCTGCATATTTTTAATAAATTGGGCATCCATAGTTCTGTAAATAGCATCATTTGTACCGAGAGCAACAATCGCTCGATCGCACTTAATCTTAGCAGCAGTTAAAAACTTAAGCTGTTCCAACTGAGAAATTGTGCTCATCCCGCCGATCGCGAAATTGAAAGAATTCTCACCCAGAGTATTTCCGAGCATCGAAGTGATCGAATCTCCAAAAAAACAAGTTTTGATGTGCGCATTCCGAGTCACAGCAACTTGATACTTTACCTCATCTTGCCACCAAGATTGAGAACTGAGCGTATCTGTCGGTAGTTCTAAATAATTGGCATTTGCCATTACTAAACTTCTGCCCAAATAGCCACGCTTACCTGCATAAATCAAGATAACAGATAGCAGAATTACATTCAATAAAATCGAAATAATCGCAACATTTTTCATACTTTTCTGCCAGATGATGGCCCAATACAGTTTACTTAAGACGCTCCAGGCGGTGAAAAATCATGAAAAATATATACTGCGATTGCTTCGTTCCTCTCTTCGGACAATCTTAAGTGAACCGTATTGGATGATGGCCACCCTACACATAACGCACCTTAACACTTAAATGTTAACTATTAATATTCAAATCCCGTGACTTTTACCAATCACCCAACTGCGACGGAAAATTCGAGCCAGAGTGGATTCTTCCAAAGCAAAATAGATGGGGCGGCCGTGAGGACAAGTGCGCGGATTGCGAGTTTGCTGCCATTCATCTAACAAATTTTGCATTTGCAAAAGATTTAAAGGAGTACCGTTACGAATAGCGCTGCGACAAGCAGTAGCAACTTGAGCTGCTTGCAAATCTGCAACTTTACTGAGTTCAAAAAGCGCATCGGCACAATCATCTCGCGAGGCTAATAATTCAGGGACTTCGCGGGCCGCCCATAGCTGTTCGCCAAAAGTTTCTACTTCCAAACCTAAGCGGGACAAATTCTCAATTTGCAGGGCAGATAATTGACTGAGAATTACTGGTTTTTCGAGAGATTTTAACTGCCAATCAGCGCAGATACGTTCGTACAAAATGCGCTCGTGAGCGATGTGTTGTTCCACCAACCACATTCCGCTGGAATGTTCCGCAACAATGTAAGTATTGTGAACTTGTGCGATCGCCCTTAATTCCATTAATCCTATTTTACGACCTTTTGCCTCTTCGCAGCCGTCGTCATTCTGTCGAGATGAAACCCCTACACTGTAAGCACTTTTCTGTTCTGATGCCTTCAGCAATTGTCCCACACGATCGGGAATTGGGGATGAAGGCAAAACTTGATCATTCAGGTGCAAAGCCCGATCGATTGCAGCGCCAACTTGTGCTTGCCAAAAACTCGGATCGTGCAGATAAATTTCCACTTTAGCCGGGTGGCGGTTCCAGTCGATTTCCGAGGGGGAGAGTTGCAGGTGGACAAAACACACGGGATAGCGATCGCGCGGACAAGTGCGGGCGAAGGCGCTGAGAATAGTTTGCTCTATTTCGGGCGATCGTACAACCCGCCGATTCACCGCCACCTTAACCCAATCCGGCCGCCTGCGGTGACAGCGATCGGGCAAACCCATTACTAACTCCAAAGACTGGGAATTCGTAACAGATGATTGGGGACTAGCAACAGGTAATGGATAATTGTGCTGGATTGTAGATCCAACAAGTTGAGTTTCTAGCAAAAAATTTGCTGCTTTCTGATTTTCAGGACTCGCAGGCAAATCTAACTTTAGATACTGCAAATCGCTCGCTCGCACGCCGCGCACAAATTGAGGTAAAATTTGCTCTACTGTGCTGGCAGAAGTTACGTAAAAACAAGGCGTATTTGCTTGACGCAACTGCCAATTAACGTGGGGGTGACAAATCGCAATTTGCTGAATGATTGATTGGATCGATCGCATTTGCTGTGCCGGCGACAAAAAAGTGCGGCGCACAGGCCAATTGCCAAACAAATTAGCCACAGTTACCACTGTACCCGGAGCGATCGCTACTGTTTCCAGCTCCACAGCTTCGCCAGCGTTGTTGTAAACTACCCGCCAGCCCGATCGAGCATTTTCAACTCCACCTTTGTTAAACGATGACTTCTCAACTCCCCCCCTTAACAATGGGGGGCTGGGGGGGGTTTCCGCCGATTCTCGATTTTCCCAAAAATCGCCCAATCCCAGATCGTTCGATCGGCTCAAAACCTCCAAACAGCCCAACTGAGCCAAACTGTGCAAAGCTTCCCCGCGAAATCCCAAAGTAGCAATTTTGTAAAGGTCAGCTTCCGTGGTAATTTTGCTCGTACTGTGAGGCGAAGCCGCCTGCTGCAAATTTTCCAGATCCATACCCGTACCGTTATCTGCAACTTGCACCCGCCACTGTTCGGGCCACACAGAAACTACGATGCGAGTTGCGCCAGCATCCAGAGAATTTTCTACTAATTCTCGTACCGCAGCGGCGATCGAGTCAATCACTTCGCCTGCGGCAATTAAATCGATAACTTCTGCGGGTAAGGTTTGAATAGTAACTGGCATCAGATTTTTAGCAGTTCGTTAATTAAATTATACCTAATTATGCAACTTTCTACATACTATCGTGACTGAAGTAGGTGGTAACAAATAAACATTCCTTAAACTCGATATGCTAACTGATGATTTTCGGCAGCCGGATGTAAAAAGTTGTCCCTTTTTTGTCTTCCGACTCATAAGTGATTTCCCCTTTATGAGCATCAACAATCGACTTAGAAATCGCCGTCCCCAAACCAGTACCAGTCCGCTTGCCATAGGTTACAAACGGTTCAAATAACTTGTCCTTGATTGACTGCGGAATGCCCGGGCCGTTATCGTAAATACTAATTTCTGCCCAATCCTCACTTTGTGTCACAATAATCTCTACTCGTCCTCCACGTCCGCCAAAAGCTTCAACAGCATTCCCAACTAAATTTTGCAAAACTCGCAAAATCTTATTGTCGTCAGCTTCCACTATCACTTCTGATATCCGCAGCACTAAATCTACTTTTGCAGCCTCAAAATAAACTCTGTTCAATTTTTCAAACTGCTGCAAAGTCTGGATGAGATTAACTGGTTTTTTATTTAATGCAGAGTTGCCGCGCGAAAACTCTAATACTTCCTCAGCCATCCCCAACATTCGCTGAACTTGCAATTGAATAAGTTCGCACCACTCCTGAGTTTCCTCATCCGGGTGCATTTCTTTGAGCATTTCGCTGGAAAGTTTAATTCCCGTAAAAGGACTTTTGAAATCGTGAATAATTGTGCTCACCATCTCTCCTACCAATACCATTTTTTGTTTGTGTACGAACTGGCTAACATATTGATCCGTGGTAGACCGCAAATTTTTAATAATGAAACTAAACATTTGCAGTACCGAACTGCCTTTAGCAAACTGGAGAGTTGCTATCAGTTCTTCGCGGTCGATTTTTGCTAAAGTCGTGCCGCCAAATGCCACAGCTCTAGCACTGCGCGGCTCTCCGTCTAAAACTCCGAGTTCGCCAAAAAAATCGTCTGGCTTAGCGACAGCAATAGTTTGATATTTACTGTTTTCAATCCGCTTGCTAAACTCGACTTCACCTTCTAAAACTAGATAAAAAAAATCGGCTGCTTGTCCTTCTTCAAAAACCAGCGTTTCTTCAGCAAAACTCTCCAATACAGCTATTTGGCAAAGGTGAGCAGCTTGAAGAGGTTCAAAATAAGACATAAATCGATGAGATGCCATATCCATGTGAAAATACCTGAGGCTTAATTTAAACAGTTTCTTTCTTCTATTTTCGCCGATCGGCATCGATGCGTTAATAAAATACAATACTGCTTTAATCTTCTTCTATTTTCTGGCATCTTTGGCTTTGACGGAAGGGTAAGCGTCGGGATGCAGAGCCAGACTAGGACAGCAGTACCCGCAATTTAACCAAAATTCTCAGTTAATTGACGAAAAGACATAAATATGGTAGTGTTTTTCAGATTTAAATTGATGTCCGATCGATCTCTCCGACGCGCCCCATAAGATTTTAACTGTAGAAAGATGCTGCAATTTCAATGCCGATCGACTTTAATTGCCAAAAATTAACGATCGGCAGATAAGACAATCGCAGCATTTTGCCCGCCAAAGCCAAAACTCAAACAAACCGCGTTTCTCACAACAGCCGATCGGGCGCAGCGAACAAAATCCAACTCAAACCCCGGTTGTTTCATGCCAACGCAAGGGGGTAACATCTGGTATTTAATGCCCATCAAACAAAAAGCCGCGCCCAAAGCTCCCGAAGCTCCCAAAGTATGACCAGTAGCGCCCTTAGTCGAACTAACAGCAACTCCTTGCTGAAATAATTTCTGAATTAACAGCGCTTCATGTCGGTCATTTAAATCAGTTGCAGTACCGTGAGCGTGAACAAAATCTATATCAACCGCCGTTAAATTGCTGCGTTTCAAACATTGATTTACCGCCGCGATCGCACTTTCCCCTCCCAAATCCGGTGCGCTAGCATAACAAGCATCATTTGTCAACCCAAAACCGGATACTCGACCGTAAATTTTAGCACCACGACGGCTTGCCAACTCAGCCGACTCTAATACAAATAAAGCCCCGCCTTCCCCGAGTACAAAGCCTTCGCGATGTTCGTCAAACGGATAGCAGCCCGTGTTTGCCAAAGCACCCATCCGGTTAAATCCAGCCACAGTCAGCGGTGTAATGGGCGCTTCCACAGCACCTGCGATCGCCCGCTGACACTCACCGGTGCGGATCAAATCCACAGCGCGGGCGATCGACTGTAGGCCCGTCGCACAAGCAGCCATCGGCGCCAGCACAGGGCCCGTCGAGCCAATTGTCCTCGCCGCCGCGATCGCTCCCATGTGAGGCAAAAAATCCACAAATTGAGAATTGGGAATTAGTAATTGGCGATCGGGAATCGGTAATTGGCAAGGGGTAATCGGTAATTGAAAATTTTCTTCATTCTTCCCTCTTCCCTTTTTCCTCCTTTTTCTATCCGTTACATCAGTTACAAAATCCGTTACCGAACTTCCTTCTCTGGCTAACTGTTCCAAATTTGCCTGAAGCCCGCGACTAGATCCCATAACAACCGCGCAATCAGGCAAAGGCAAAGTCAAATCAGCATCTTGCAAAGCATCTGCTAAAACAGGCAGAATTAAAGTTATTAAATCAGTAGGTTTTGTACCAACAAAAGCCAAAAACTGCGGTTCTATTTCTAAAAAAGGTTGATATCGAGCAATTCCACA
Organism: Microcoleus sp.; assembly: GCA_039922675.1. GTDB lineage: Bacteria > Cyanobacteriota > Cyanobacteriia > Cyanobacteriales > Microcoleaceae > Microcoleus. The sequence goes on along the minus strand of JBDTEI010000138.1, from coordinate 2,231 downwards.
ATCCCCAGCCAACAGTCTTTTCCAGCTATTTTCAAGATTCCCCAAAGCTGAAACAAGACCAATTCCAGTAACCACAACATCCATAAATAGAAAGCTTGCTTTCGGCAGAAAGTAGAAAATAGAAAGCAGTTTTTTCTCTACTAACTACCGACTACCGACAACTGTCAACTGTCAACTGTCAACTGACTAATTAACAGCTTTGAAATTTTCCAAACCCTGAGTAACAATAGCCTTATCAATCCGATCGCCCGATTCAATCTTATCAACCACATCCATCCCTTGCTTCACGTAGCCAAAAACCGCATAGCTGCCGTCCAAAAACGGCGCATCGCTCAAAGTAAAGTAAAACTGAGAAGAAGCCGAATCAGGACTTTGCGATCGAGCCATAGCCACAGCCCCGCGAGTGTGCATCAACACAGGTTTCTGGGATTGTTCTAGCGTTTGGCTGTAAGTTGGGCTCGGGGCACCTTTAGCTTTAATTTCCAGAGGAATCCTACGTTCTACAGATGTTTTCGGGTCAATAAAACCCCCAGTTCCCAGTCGCGCCACAGGGAATTTAGGGTCTTTGCCCTGGGGGTCGCCGCCCTGAACTACAAAAGGCTGAGGTTCCCGCACAACTCGGTGAAATACCAGCCCGTCGTAGACTCCTTTCTGAACCAAATCGACAAAATTGCCAGCAGTAATTGGGGCATTTGTGCCGTCGAGTTCGATCGTAATCGGAGCTCCTTTAACCGTCATCACCACCGTTGCTTTTCCTTCCAAGCGCGGCAAATTGCTAAATTGCGAACCTGCCACAACAGCAGACGCAGACGGAGAAGGAGACGGAGACAAAGAAATGCTTTCACCCGACGCCGGATTTGGTGTCGGAGTAGAGTTCGCAGCAGGGGAACTACCGCATCCCCCGACAAACAGCGCGCTAACAATTAAAAGTGAGAAGAACCACCGCTGAATTTTGATTTGCATTGCCATTTGTATTTTCACTTTCACTTTCACTTTCACCAGGTAAGGTTCACGGCGAGGCGCACCCTAGATTTATAGATTTGGTGCGTCGCCGTCCAACCTACTAAACATTACCAATTCTGCAATCGAAAATTCCCAATTCCCAATCTCTAAATTCCGATATTTCTCGATTTGGTGCGCCGAAGCGCACCCTACAAGACGACAAGACATTAACAATCCAAAATCCAAAATCCAAAATCCAAAATATCTACAGTCCTTCTAGGGGAACTTGCAAAAATCGAGCCAATTCCGCAGCTTGATTTTCCACCTCAGACAAAGCAATCGGCTGTCCGACTCTAGTCAGGGGAAACTGACGGCGGTCTTTAAGCTTAAGATAAATGCTGCGGCGGGGACTGAGACCTTCTTTAATATCCACCCGCACAGATTGCACCTCCGATGTCTTGCAAGTAAAATCAATTTTGCGGTTTTTGCCGGGAAATCCCCAGCGAAAGATGCGAATGTTACCTGTTTTGCGATCGAACTCATTGTATCCGCCACCGACATCCCACAGAACAGTCAGCCACAGGTAAAGCCCCAACAGCAGGGCGCAGACACCGTAGAAACCCATAGCGATGCCTTGGGGGATGAAAATGAGCTGAGTCGGGTCAGCAAAAGGCAGCAGGTTCGTGTGTAAGTAGCTGGAAATGCTCGACAGCAGGAAACCAGTCCCTCCAATGCTGACAACCGTCGCCCACCAGTAATTGCTGAAGCGACGAGATCCCAAAACCTCGTAGCGCAGGACAGTATCGATCGAGGTCATTGTTTTTGCAGTCATAATAAACAGCCTTAAAGCCAAATTTTAATTCAACTAGCCCACCTGTGCGTCACACTTCGCTGGCGCGATCGGGATTAGCTGGTGCGGATTCTGTATCAACTCCTGCTAATTATCTTGAAAATTAATGAACTTATAATATATAGTTATGTTAACTTTAATTAGAAACCTTGGTCTTTTAACAAGCAAAAGGATTTTATTGCTATGACAATCGCAGTCGGACGCGCCCAGACCGAACGAGGCATCTTTGATGTACTCGACGACTGGCTCAAACGCGATCGCTTCGTCTTCGTAGGCTGGTCTGGCATCCTGCTATTCCCCTGCGCCTACCTTTCCATCGGTGGCTGGCTGACCGGCACCACCTTCGTCACATCCTGGTACACCCACGGTTTGGCAAGCTCCTACCTCGAAGGAGCCAACTTCCTCACCGTCGCCGTCTCCACCCCAGCCAACAGCCTCG
>JBDTEI010000137.1:0-5619 GCA_039922675.1 Microcoleus sp. | reverse complement strand
TATGAATTCGTTTTTTTCTTCTTGCCAGTCTCCGGGTACTTGGATGGAGCCCCAACTTGGGGATGGGGGGGGACTTTGGGGGTTGCCAATGGCGGGGACAAATTCCCAAGTGCCGTTGAGATAGATTTGGTCGCGCTTGTTGTCGATCGCACTGGCGGTAGCTGCGGTAAGATTGGGAAAGCCGATCGATATTACTGAGTTGCTGACTGAGTTGGGATTTTGCAGCGCGTAACCGATGAATCCGAAGACGATGGTGGCTGCGAAAAATAATCCGATAATTTTTGCCAGCTTGTGATTCACGGTAAATTCCTCCCAGAAATCAACTTATCCAGTTTGTCCCTTCATTTATAATAAGCTGCTGCGCGCATCAATTGCTTGATTTCTACGGCTGAAAAAAGGCGAGAGTGGGAGAATGGGAGAGTGGGAGAGTGGGAGAGTGGGAGAGTGGGAGTATTTTTCTGATTGCCTTTGACTGATTCTCTCTAACTGATTCTCTCTGACTAATTCTCTCTGACTAATGACTGACAACTGTCAACTGTCAACTGTCAACTGTCAACTGTCAACTGTCAACTGACTTCAGCAAATATGTCTCTGGGAAGATGGCACGGCGCGGACAAATGTGGTCTTATTTAGAAAAAACAAATAATTAGTTTTCACAATGTTGTTTTATCGGCACAAAGATAAATAGTGCGATCGCGCCATCGCTACAGGTCAACAAAAATGAGTCTGTTTCAGGTTTTGCCTTTACCCATTAAATCTTACAGCATTGCTACATTTAGCGCCGCCACGGCCTTACTGCTGACAAGTCTGTTACTGTTTGTACTCCAGGCAACTCCTGTAATTTTACTTTTTGTCGCTGCAATGGTTAGCGCTTGGTATGCTGGCTTAAAATCCGCAGAACAAGAACTAGAAATAGAACGCCAGTTTATTTCAAAAGTAACTGACACGACAGCTTGCTTGATTGTAGTTCTAGACAGCCAAGGACGGATTGTCCGCTTCAACCAAGCTTGCGAAAAAACTACAGGCTACTCATTAGCGGAAGTTGTGGATAAATATGTTTGGGATCTGTTCTTGATACCCGAAGAAATAGAGCCAGTACAAACAGTTTTCAGCAAACTAAACGTCACAGATTTTTACAGCGAATATCAAAATTATTGGCGCACCAAAAACGGCGACAAGCGCTTCATTTCTTGGTCTAATACAGTGATGATCGGTGGCGACGGTTTGGTAGAATATGTGATAGCAACTGGCATCGATATTAGCGATCGCAAATCAGCAGAAATAGCCCTAGCTTTATCCTACGCTGAGCTAGAAAACCGCGTCAAACAGCGCACAGCCGAACTGACAGTAGCTAAAGAAGCACTGCAAGCTCAAGAAGAACGATTTCGCTGTTTGAGTTCCTGTTCGCCGGTGGGGATTTTTATGGCAGATTTTGAGGGGCGCTACACCTATGCAAACCCTCGCTGTCAGGCGATTTGTGGCTTGAGTTTGGCCGAACTTTTAGGTGACGGTTGGGAGAATTGCATTCACCCGGAAGACCGATCGCGCGTATTGAGCCAATGGCGGGATTATACTCGGGAAGCTGGGGAATATGCGATCGAATATCGCCTGCAAACAGCAGAGGGGATTGTCCGCTGGATTAACGTTGCTTCCTCGCCGATGTTCTCCGACTCCGGCGAACTCGTCGGACACGTGGGAACGGTGAGAGATGTCACCCAAAGAAAAAAAACGCAAGCAGCTTTGGCCAGCAGCGAACAGCAACTGAGAACGCTGCTAGAAAATACGCCAGATGCGATTATCCGCATTGACAAAGAACTGCGTTATATTTATGTCAATCAAGCAGTTTCCAGAAGCCAAGGAAAACCAGTTTCATTCTTCCTCGGCAAAACCAATCAAGACCTAGGAATGCCGACCGAACAGTGCCAAATATTGGATGAAACCCTGCACAAAGTGTTAGAAACAGGTCGAGAAGAAATCATCGAATTTCAGGCTGACTCAACCGACGGTATCAGAAGTTATCAATCTTGCGTAGTTCCAGAACTTGACAAAGAGGGCGTACCAGAATCGGCGTTAATTGTTACCCGCGATATCACAGAACTAAAACTTGCAGAAACTCAAAGATTGCAGTTAACAATCGAGCAAGCAGCCAGGGAAAAAGCCCAAATAGAACACCAGCGATCGGCATTTTTAGCAGAAGTTAGTAAAATGCTGGCTGCTGCATTTGAGGGGGAAACAGCCCTGCAAAATGTCGCTGAATTAGCAGTTAATTCGATCGCAGACGGGTGCTACATTCATTTGATCGAAACCGACTCAAAAGTGCGCCGAGTGGCTGTGGCTCACGCAGAACCCTCTAAGGTGGATACTCTGAATAACTTTAGAGTCCGCAGTCCCATCGCCTCTGATGCTGTTAACGGCTATCCGCTGGTAATTCGCAGCGGCAAATCGCAACTAATTGCCGAAGTAGATGAGGAGATGTTAGCAGCAGCAGCCGAAAATGCAGCAGAAATCGAAATATTGCGTGAAGCGAAGCTATCCCGTAGGGAATCGCTCAATCTCGGATCTCACGCTTGCGTACCGCTGAAGGCGCGCGGGCGGGTAATGGGTGCGATCAGTTGCTTTACCTCAAAGTTGGGGCGCCGCTACAGTGCCGAAGACATGGCAATGCTAGAAGATTTAGCATACCGCGTGGCGATCGCCCTAGACAACACTAGACTTTACGCAGAAGCTCAGCAAGCACTATCACAAACATCGGAATCCTTCGCCTTAATTGACTCGCTGTTTGAAGCATCTCCCCTAGGGATGTGCTTTCTCGATCGCGAAATGCGCTTCATCCGCATCAATCAAGTATTAGCAGAACTAAACGGTTTGAGCGCCGAACAACATCTCGGTCAAGATTTTCGCCAATTGTTGCCAGAATCGGCAGCCAAAACTTGTTTAATTATTGAGCAAGTTTTAGAAACAGGTGCTCCAGTTTTAAACGTAGAAGTGAGCGGCGAACATAGTGGAAAACCGGGATATTTGGGCTACTGGCTCGCCAACTACTACCCAGTGAAAAATGAAAAGGGAGAAATCATCGGCGCCGGCATAATTCTCGCAGATATTACCGCCGCAAAACAAACAGAAATAGCTTTGCGGGAAAGCGAAACGCGGTTCCGCAGCGTGGTAGAATCTAACATGATTGGTATCGGTTTCTGGGATGCGGGCAGCACAATTACGGAAGCTAACGACGCGCTGCTGGAAATGATTGGATATACGAGGAAAGACTTAGTTTCGGGACAGATTAGCTGGGTCGATATCACACCGCCGGAATACGCAGAACTCGATCGCAGCGCCATCACCCAAATCGCAGCATCAGGAAGTTGCGTGCCTTATGAAAAAGAATACATCCGCTCTGACGGCTCGCGCTTCCCGATTTTAGTCGGCGCCGGAAAATTGCAAGGATACACGGACAAAGGATCGTTCTTCGTGCTCGATATCACCGATCGCAAACAAGCCCAAAACCAGCTCCGAGAAAACGAAATTCGCATTCGCCGCCAACTAGCAGAACTCGACTTAGTTTACAACACCACACCAGTCGGGCTGTCCTTTGTCGATACCAATTTGCGCTACATCCGCATGAACCAATGCCTCGCTGCGATCAACGGCCGCGCGATCGCAGATCACATCGGGCGCACTGTTAGAGAAGCGATACCGGAACTTGCCGATATGGTAGAGCCGATTTACCTGCAAGTGCTGGCGACGCAAACCCCCGTCCTCGACTTGGAAATGAAGGCTGCAACCCTCCAACAGCCGGGAGTTGTGCGGGATTGGCAAGTCAGCTTTTACCCCGTGTGCGATGAATCGGGAACGCTGTTGGGAGTCAGCAGCGTAGTTGCCGAAATCACCGATCGCAACCAAGCAAAACGGGTAATGCAGCAAAGCGAAGCTTTATTCCGGCGGCTGTTAGAGTCAAATATTTTCGGAGTCGCGATCGGCGATTTGACCGGCCGCATCGCCTACGCCAACGACTCCCTGCTCAACATGGTCGGCTACACCCGCTCAGACGTGCTCTCCGGCCGACTGCGGTGGGACAGGATGACCCCCCCCGAATACCTGCACCTCGACGCCTTGGCGGCTCAAGAACTGCGGGCTAAGGGCGTGGCAACTCCTTTTAAGAAAGAGTACATCCGCAAAGATGGCAGCCGCGTCCCGATGCTGATGGGCGCAACGATTTTGTGCCCGGAGAACCGGGAACCAGAGACGATCGTCGCATTCTACATCGACTTGACCGAAATCTCGCGGGTGGAAGCAGAACTCAAAAACAATCAAGAACGGCTGCAAATCGCTCAGCAAGCAGGCAAAATCGGAACTTTTGAATGGAACGTCCAAACGGGCGAACTCGCTTGTAAGCCAGAGTTAGAGGCATTGTACGGGCTGCCGGCAGGAGGTTTCGACAGCAGTTATCAAAATTTGCTGGCAATGGTGCATCCAGACGATCGCGCTTTCACCGAACAGCAGGTGCAGGCGGCGGCAGATTCCGGGGAGGAATTAAACATTGAGTTCCGCATCTGCCGCCCGGACAACAGCGTGGGCTGGATTGCTTGCAGGGCTACGGTGTTTCAGGACGAGATCGGTTTGCCTCTGCGGATGATCGGGGTGAACGTCGATATCAGCGATCGCAAACAAGCAGAAGCAGCGCGATCGGAAATCAATCAAACTTTGGAAGCTTTGATCCAAGCTTGTCCCCTAGCAATTAGCGTTTTCAGTGCCGACGAGGGGATTGTCAAAATGTGGAACCCAGCCGCCGAGAGGATTTTTGGCTGGTCAGAATCAGAGGTGGTAGGTCAATTTGTGCCCAGCATTCCCGCAGACAAACGGGAGGAATTCACGGCGAAGTTGAAAAAAATTCGCGCCGGACACGGGATAGCCGGCATGGAAACCCAGCGCCAAAGGAAAGACGGCACCTCGATCGACATCGGTTTGTGGGCAACTCCAGTCCGCGACGCTAAAGGCAATATTAACTGTATGTCGATCGTCGCCGACATTAGCGATCGCAAGCAAGTTGAGGTAGAACTCGCTCAGTTGCTCGATCGCGAACAAGCCGCGCGCGCCCAAGCCGAAGCCATCAACCGCCAGAAAGACGAGTTTCTCGCCACTCTTTCCCACGAACTGCGGACGCCTTTAAACGCGATTCTGGGCTGGGCGCAGCTACTTCGCAGCCGCCCGTACACGGAAGATTCTTTGGCTTGCGGTTTGGAGGCGATCGAGCGTCAGTCGAGGGTGCAGGCGCAGCTAGTGGAAGATTTGCTCGATGTTTCCCGGATTATTCAAGGCAAGCTGGCTCTCAAACCAGGCTGGTTCGTCATGGAAAAGACGATCGAAATTGCTCTGAGTTCAGTCATGTTCGCCGCCCAGGCTAAGTCTGTGACTCTTTCCTCGGAATTAGACCCCGCAGTCAGATTGATGTGGGGCGACGCGCAGAGGTTGCAGCAGGTACTCTCGAATTTGCTGACTAACGCCGTCAAGTTTACGCCAGCGGGCGGAACTGTAGCAGTGCGCTTGGAAGCAGTAGCTGTGGCTAATTCCCCATCACCTAATTACGTGCAAATTACTGTTAGCGATACCGGCAAGGGCATTTCT
>JBDTEI010000136.1:0-12374 GCA_039922675.1 Microcoleus sp. | reverse complement strand
AATTCAGCGGTAGCAGCGACACACCCTCCAACCGAGACTGCACCCAACCGTCGCCCCAATACCACTCGTGAAACCCGTCAATTCCCTGACTCAACAACAGCCGCAGACAATTTGACTCTGCAATCTCAACATGGTGCTGCACCGCTACCGGGCCAATCCAACTCGTGAAAGTCAATTCGCGATCGAGCATTTCCGGCAAACCCTTAGAAAACTGCTGAGGCCACAGCCACTGCTGCAACTGCACAGGACGCATCAAACTGTCCCGAATCGCGGTTTCCGAAGCTTCAACCTCAATCCGCAGTTGGCTTTGTTGAAAATTACCTAGCATAGCAATTTGAAATTTTATATAGGAACTTTACGTAACCTAAATGTAACGTAATTGCACGAAGTTCGCGCCCACGCATAGGAAAAATACAGACGGCGGTTGAAACCGCGTCTACACAAACAAAACCCGGATGGTGCGCGGGTTGAAGAACCGACAGTGAAAATTACGTTGTTTTCTTCAGTCCGCGGAGGCGGACATCGTTTGTGTAGTAGCGGTTTCAACCGCCGTCTGCATTTTCCAGCAAAACCAGCACCTAAAACCCGATTTTCGTATCCAATTGTTAAGCTCTGTTTCATTTCATTTAAATCTCCCGTTCTCACCCCACAGCCAAGAAACTCCGTGATACCATCACATCTGACTGAGTAAATACTTATAGAAAAAACTGGGGAGAAAAACTTTGACACTACGGGTTGCAGTTGTTGGATCAGGGCCAGCCGGTTCTTGCGCCGCCGAAACATTGGTAAAAGCAGGCATCGAAACTTATTTATTTGAGCGCAAATTAGACAACGCAAAACCCTGCGGCGGGGCGATTCCCCTGTGCATGGTCGAAGAATTTGACTTGCCGCAAAGTATTATCGATCGCCAAGTCAGAAAAATGAAAATGATTTCCCCCTCCAACGTAGAGGTGGACATCAATATCGAAAACGAACACGAATATATCGGTATGTGCCGCCGCGAAGTCCTCGATGGCTTTTTGCGCGATCGGGCTGCTTCCTTAGGTGCCAAACTAATTAACGGTACTGTTCACACCTTAGACATTCCCACGAACAACACCGACCCCTACATTCTCCACTACGCCGACCACTCCAACGGCACCGCTGTGGGAACTCAGAAAACTCTGAAAGTGGATTTGGTAATCGGGGCTGACGGCGCTAATTCCCGCGTAGCCAAGGCGATTGATGCTGGTGACTACAATTATGCGATCGCCTTCCAAGAGCGCATCCGCCTCCCAGAAGATAAAATGGCTTACTACGAAGGTCTAGCCGAAATGTACGTCGGCGATGACGTTTCCACCGACTTCTACGCCTGGGTGTTCCCCAAATACGACCACGTAGCCGTCGGTACCGGCACGATGAAAGTCAATCAAGCCAGCATCAAAAAACTGCAAGCAGGAGTCCGGGCCCGCGCTGCCAAAAAACTCCTCGGCGGTGAAATCATTAAAGTGGAAGCTCACCCCATCCCAGAACATCCGCGTCCCCGCCGGGTTGTCGGCCGAGTTGCTCTCATCGGCGACGCCGCCGGTTATGTTACCAAGTCTTCGGGCGAAGGTATCTATTTTGCGGCTAAGTCTGGCCGGATGTGCGCTGAAACTATTGTGGAGATTTCCAACAATGGCGCGCGGATTCCGACTGAACAAGAAATCAAGCTGTACCTGAAGCGGTGGGATAAAGCCTACGGTATTACTTACAAAGTGCTTGACATTTTGCAGCGCGTGTTCTACCGTTCCGATGCTACTCGCGAAGCTTTTGTCGAAATGTGTGCCGATCGCGATGTGCAGAAACTCACATTCGATAGCTACTTGTATAAGACTGTAGTACCGGCTAATCCCTTCATTCAGATGAAGATTACTGCGAAAACCATTGGTAGCTTGTTGCGCGGTAGTGCTTTAGCTCCTTAATTTCTGGGAAATTATCGCACTTTGTATAAAAAAGCGGGCAGTTTTCAGACTGCTCGCTTTTTTTAGATACTAAGATAACGAACCGCGAAGACGCTTTAGGCGAAGCCGCGCGTAAGCTCTTGTCGCGAAGGAAGAAAGAGAAAGAAGAAGAGTTTTTAGTTCAAACTCAACTGGACTAAAGTATCGGGGGCGAGGAAGTGGGAAATGTGATAAGCTCGCTCTTCTGTTTTTAGCAGGATTTTTTCGTAGAGGTAGCGCGTAGCTCGATCGCCCAAACTTTCGGCTTGTCCTGCTTGACGGCGCAGCAAACCTATAATAGCTTGTTCGGCACTCAAATCATGTTCCAGCATTTGGCGGCAGGAATACACGCCGTCGGCTTCCGGCTCAAAACAGCACATCTCGGCTAACTTGCTAAAGCTAGCTGCTGGTATCCCGCCCAACCCGTTCAACCGTTCGCCCAATTCGTGGACGCTATCTTGAGCTTCTCCGTAGCTTTCTTGAAAGAATTGGTGCAAGGAGTAAAATTCTGCCCCTTCCACCACAAAATGATGTTTTTGATATTGTAGGTATAGCGCTTGAAAACTTGCCAGCAGCGCGTTCATCCCTTCACAAACCGGTGCTGTGACTGAATGTTCTAGTAGAACTGGGTTTTCAGCTATGTGACCAAACGGTCTTAATGCACTCTGAATCTCAGCCATGTGTGTTTTCCTCTCAATAGGCAGTTTTGTTGCCAATAGAGTCAGTCTAGCATCCTAGATTTACCAGTCAAGCAGGGTCTGCCTCCCTAGTGGCAGATTTTGTAGGATAGGAAAATTTTTTACTAAACCTATTGAGAATTATTAGCAGTTGCGTTATGCTTTAAAAAGATGCTCGTTCTGAATGCTTCCTGAAAATGGGGCGCATCTTCCGAAGGCAGCAGGCAAACTTGTCCTGAGGGTCTTGTCCTGAGAGGAGCTGAGGGGAGTTGAAGGAAGGCAGAATTTTTGAGGAAGGGCTTTTGACAATCCTTGATTTTCTTCTGAAATCTGGCTTTTAACTTCTGCCCGCTATCAGTCAGGGTAAAAATTAATGCAAATCATTACTGTTGTTAAAAGATGAATCCAGCAGATGCAGAGTTAGAAGTTTGTGAGATTGTGCAAGTTAGTTGGCTAGACAGGTGGCAAGTTTACAAACGCTTGCAAGAACTCGAAATCCCCTGCTGGTGTGCGGTTGACCAACCTTTGCGGGCAAAAGTCAACACTGTCAGACAAGCTGCTCAGCTAATGAGCGTGTTGAGACAAGTTAGCGCCCCTCGGCGCGAACTGGTGCAGTTGCTCGAATGCTGCTGGCAAATCGGGTAAAGACCGAAGGAAGAAGGAAGTTCGGCAACGGATTACGTAACGGATCTAACGGATGTAAAGGAGTTATGACAATGTATAAGTCTGGCAAGCAAGTTTCTGAATTCAGCTTAGAGGGAGAAATCCTCAGCCTGATTATTGAAGATGGTTACAAACTTAAATATTTGCGCATTAGCACCGATCGCAAAGTAGAATACCTTGTTAAACTTTCCAAGGAATTGCGGTCATTTTTAGCGCCTGTTTTGACGCCCGGGTTGAGAGTTCAAGTTGCGGGTGAGAAAGAACTTAATTTGAAAAACGGTAAAATAAAACTTAAAGCTCGCAGTCTCACTCTGGCTCGGGGCAATAACCATCGATCGCCCGAACAGCTCGACTCTACAAGTGTACCTGCCGCGGCATTGATGTCCGAGGGCTTCGCTAACGAAAAAAGCGAAGTCAGCTCTTCCACAGCAGCTCAAACTCTCAAAGCTCCGGCAAAAACCCAAACCAAAATATTAGTATGTCAAAAATCCGACTGCCAGAAGCGGGGCAGCGCAGCAGTCTGTAAAGCTTTAGAAAATGCTTTGAATGCGCGGGGTTTAGAAGAGCAAGTGACTGTTCAGGGAACCGGATGTCTCAAACAGTGCAAAGCGGGGCCAAATATAGTTGTGATGCCGGACAAAACTCGCTACAGTCGCATCAAACCTGCTGAAATTCCAGCAATTGTTGACAAACATTTTGCAGTTGTTAAAGTTTAGCCGATCGCAGGGAATGACAGAGTGGGAGAGTAGGTTTCAGAGAACGGAAGCATCTCAATAAGTACAAAAAGCGTTTTTTTGCAGTGCTGTCCCCGCTCGCGAGCTATATAAGACTCGTGAGCGGGGACAGCACTATAAAAGCTTGCGCACAGATGCTCCCAGTCGGAGAGTGTGGGCATTTTTCTTCTTCCCTCTTCCCTCTTCCCTATTCCTTCTTCCTTCTTCCTTCTTCCTTCTTCCTTCTGTCTAAGGACTTCCTTTTGGAGAATCTATCAGGATAGACTGTATCTGAGACCCTGTGACTATTGGGATAAAAAGCCATGTCAGAAGCTGATCTTCGAGCCAGTCAGCATCAATCGCACCCTGCTGTTCAATCGGATAACGAACCATTGCAGTCAAATTTTGCTGCTGCTGGGGGTTTTGAGCCGATCGCCCCCCAACCGACAGAAACTCCCGCAAGGGTTCCCCAACAGCCAGAAGAAGACTGGCAAACAGTAGATTTTCCCAACGCGCTCAGCGTAGATGCAATTCCCACAACACCCTCGGCGAACAATTTGCAATCTCAGACACAAGTTCCCCCGATTTCCGACAATCTCAAAAATCTGCTTGGCAATGCCGAACAGCGTCAGAGCAAAGGATCGACCCCAGTCACGCTCATGCAAGCGCTGCACGAATGCAACCGCGACCTTTTGCAGCGGATTGCTCAGCTAGAAACAGCGCTTGAAGAGTCCCAAAAAACCTGGCAGAATCGCGAAACTTTACTAGAACAGCGGACTGCTGAACTCGAAAACACTCAAGAACAATTGACGCGGCTGTTTGGCAAAGTAGAAGTTTCCCATCACACCCTACAAGATCAAGAAATTTTAGTGGAGAGTTTAAGCAGTAAGTTAGCAACCAGCCAAACCAGGCTAGCGATTGTGGAGCGAGAATGTGCGTCTACCGTGCAGCGCTACAACGAACAGTTTCACCAGCTAGTAGCCACAGAAAATGTTTGCAGGGAATTGCGATCGCGCTTGCACCGCCAGCAGCGCCACACCCTGCAATTCAAAGCTGCCTTGGAAAAAAGTCTGGAGATGCCACAGAAATCTCCAATTATTGAGCCACCTGACGATGCGGAGGATAGCGCGCACAAGCAATTAGAATCCTTGCTCGCGGCGGTCAAAAGCTCTCAGGTTCCGCTGCCGCCAGCCTTCAACCCTTCCCCTGTCAAAGCTTGGTCAGATCCCGAAGAACATCCAGAGGTAGCGCCTGCTGAATATGCGATCGACCCTGAACCCACAGCCAATCAGGAACTTAATAAATTAGCCCAAGCATCCGGCATTCAATTGCAGGAGACCGAAACCTCCCAGCAACCTCAGGAGGCTGTAACTGACTTGGAGGTTGCGGTGGAGGAACCGGAATTGCAGATAACTGAGTCTGAACCAGAAACTGTTGCTGCCAAATTAGGCAGCGAAGAATTGGCCAGGGCGGTTCAAATTTTGAATTCTGTTGAAACCTTTGGCATTCAAGAAGTGCGATCGAGTGAAGCCATACCTACAGCAATCGCGCAACCAGACTGGCTGACTTTGATTGCGAGTCCGCTGCGGGCTTCTAAAAAACGTCGATCGCTAGCTGAAATTGAATTGCCTAGTTTTCGATAGCCAACGCAAGTTGGTAATTGGTAATTGGTAATTGGTAATTAGTAATTGCACAGTTTATCAATTACCAAAAAGACAGACAATTGGGTTTTAGCTTGGGATGATTCAGTAAAAGTCTCCTATCCAGTTTACTTTTAAGAGAACTGATTGATGACTACATTTGTCAAACTTAAAATCGCTTTAGAAGAGTTCCTGAAACTTCCAGAAACTGAACCTGCATCAGATTTGATCGATGGAGAAATCATTCAAAAAACCATGCCCCAAGGCGAACATAGCAGATTACAGGGTAAATTTTGTGCTGTCATTAATCAGATAGTCGAAACACCAAAAATTGCCTATGCTTTTCCAGAGTTGCGCTGTACTTTTGGGGGTGCATCAATTGTCCCAGATATCGCCGTATTCCGATGGGCAAGGATTCCCATACAGTCATCGGGGAGAATTGCTAACCGCTTTGACATTCATCCAGACTGGTCAATTGAAATTCTATCTCCAGAACAAAGCCAAACCAAAGTCCTGAGTAAATTACTGCATTGTTCACGAAATGGCACAGAATTGGGATGGTTGATGTATCCAGAGGAAGAAAGTATTTTGGCCGTGTTTCCCGGACAAAAGGTGGAACTGTACAAAGGCACTGCTCAATTGCCCATACTCAGTGGAATCGAATTAGAATTGACCGTGGAAACAGTTTTTAGTTGGTTGAGTTTTAGATAACACGGCGGTTGAAACCCCATCTACAAAAATGATGTCCACACTTCGACAAGCTCAGCGACCACCTCCGCTGTGTCAAGAAAATAATGTCAAACGTAATTTTAACCGCCTGTTCTTCAACCCTTGGCAATGCGGGTTTTGTTTGTATAGCTGCGGTTTCAACCGCCCGATCTTCTATTTTCTACCCTTTCCCATGCCGTAGGTGAGAGCATAGCTGGTAGCCAACAGCCGCAGCCAAACAGCCGGATAGCGCGGTTCCAACCAAGGCTGTATTTTGCGTGCGAAACTGGGAAGCCATCCGAATAGGAAACTTGCCAAAGCCAGCAGAGTAAAATTCAAGTAACTCCCCAGCCAGCGCAAAATATCCCGGAAGGTGACAAAATCTAAAATCCACAACAGCAGAGAAGGATTTTTTCCGGCTGCTTTAATTGCCAATCGATTGAAAGTTAGCCAGTCGGCTCTGTCTTTAATAAAAGTTTCCGCGACGGTGAGTTCTTGTTCTGCCAAAAGACCGAAAAAGGTATTGAGCATTGAATTAATTCTTTGGGGTGGCAAAGTGCGCCCCGTCGGCACCATCATGCCTTTGGAAAACAGCCAAGTTACTGATATATTGCTCTGGTAGGCACGAATTTGGTTTAAGTGTTTGGCACTTAATAAATTGTGCTTTAAAGCTGTATCCAATAAATCTGTTAATCGAAAAAGATTACGGATGAGAGAGCCAAAACCGGTGAATACTAAGGGAGATTGCAAAGATGCTGCATCGCCGATCGCAATTAGGCGATCGACAGCCACGGCTCGATCGCTGCTGGTGGTGGTAAAATGCCCGGGAATATAACCAAAAGTAGTTTTTTTCCAGATTAATTTATTGACATCGCAGCGGCGGTACTCCGGCAAAATTGCGAAAAAATCCTCGTACAATTCCAGCAAAGAACCGGGATTCTCGGCATTTACTTGGTGATAGTGAAAGAGATAAACTGTGAGTTCTCCTCCAGCGCCGGGAAATAACTCCCAAATCAGTTGGCGGCCGCGGGAAATATCGCCGTGGCTCCAGAGAACGTCGCCGTAATCGGAATCCCAAACTCCAGGCTCAATTCCTCCGTCGATGACTCCTCCCACCGTCGGACAAACGCTGTCAAAAGCCCGTCCTTCGTTCAATTGCCAAGCGATGGGAGAAGCCGAACCCATTGCATCGACGAGCAAACGTCCGCTGATAGTGCGATCGGTTTTTGTCGGCAAGTGGCAGCTTTGAACTATAACTTTTTCAGATTCAATATCGGCTCTGATAAACTCAGTTTCGTCCCAGATTTCCCCGCCAGCTTCTCTGAGCTTAACTCCCGCCAAATACAGCAGTTTGTCGCTGTCCAAAGCTATATTCAGTACCTTCGGCACGTGCAGAATTTCCGCTTTAGCAACGGGCGGATTGTTAGCATCAAAAAACTTGCAGTAGCCATCTTTGTATTCTCGCGCAATCAAAGTTTCGATTTCTGCGGCAGTAAATAAACCCAAATCAATTAAGCTTTGCATTTCGTCCCGCGAAATATTCCACTCGCGATTCATCTTCCCGAAAGGCATTCGTTCCAGCAGCAGCACTCGGTAGCCCAATCTCGCCATGACTGCGGCGTGAATCACTCCTAATGCTCCGCCGATATAAATTAAATCGTAAACAGTATCGCCAGCATCTGACGAAACAGTGCCTGCTTTCTTCTCCCCTCTTCCTTCTTCCTTTTTCCCTCTTCCTTCTTCCTTCAAAAACACTACTTGTTTTGGTGTTTGAGGATTGCGAGTGCCTTCGCGCCAGCGCTGCTCCCACCAGTAGACGCGCTGGAGGTCGTATTCGCCTTTGGGCATTTTTTTGAAGTATTTGACCGTGAGGGGGTAATAGGGGGCAAGAGCTTCAAAAATTGAATGTTTGGTGAGGTCTATGATAGGGGGCTCTGGGTAGCGATCGGGAAACTTGTTTCTCACAGCCAGATTCAGAGTGTCTAGGAACTTTCTTTCTCCAGGCGGCGCGTCTTCTAGACGAAAGACTTTTAAATAAGTTGTGCGCTGTACTGACCAGACAAAGGTGGAAAGTTCTGTTCGCGAATTGCGGTTTTCTGAATTGGTATCTGTGAATTTCGGTTTTAGATTAGCATTTTGAGTTCCTGATTTGACCAACTCCGCTGTTGTTACGTTGGAAAGCAGCCGAAAACCGTCAGGAGTAATAATTTTTTCTCCGATTCCGGGATCGAATTCGTGTTGTAACCAAGTGCAGACTGCTGCCGTATCCGGTGTCGGGACTTCTAAATAAAGAATTTCTTGCATTTTACGGTGTCAATGTTGAATAAATTCATAAAGAGGGGGGAGTTGACAAGGGAGCAAAGTAAGTTATACTCCCGAATACTTATTTAGTTTTAAATAAGTTTACAGTGTTCTCAGATTTTTAGCTAATTCGCCGGAAGCCCCGCAGTGGCTGAATATCTACTTTCTTCGGTATGCAATCTCATGAATTATCCCATTCCTACGAATCCTCAAGAAATGATTGCTTTGCGACAGCAGCCGCTGAATGAAGAATTGGTGGCGTCGGCGATCGCGGGTGTGATTCAAATAGCCCGATCGCGATCTCAGTCTTTGGATGAGTTAAAGGCTGAGGTACTCGCCGACGACAATCTGCTCGATTTGGCTCAAAGGCGCTGGCTGAGCGAGATTGTGGCTCAAGCTTGGGAAAATTTGCCCTAAATTGTCAAAATCCAAAGCATTCGCCAGTGCGATCGAGTCGCCGACAATAAGCTGATGACAGCTACATTGTCCGGTAGCATTTGCGATAGTGTAATAATTATAGAATTATGGCATAAATTTTTGATTTGGGAAACCCCAGATGTATTTCAAGATAGTTTGAATTTCCCAGGTTTGCTGCGTTTATCCAATATTTTAAGATGCCAATGATTTGACTCATATTATCAATAAAATAATCATTGAAATCGAATTCCATGACTTGATTGCTAAGTGAACTAAAACTAAATAGGACTAGGCGGTTGAAACCGCATCTACACAAACGATTTCCACTCCAAGCTGACCAAGAAATAAAGGGGTATTAGACCTCTTGCAAAAATCCGAAAATACCCTGAAACCATCTGCGTCAATCGGTGTTGCATCTGCCCGATATCTGCGGTTGCTCTATGACTCGAAGATTTTTGCAAGAGGTCTATTAAAGTTTATAAGACTTGGTGGCTAGCGCAATTCAACTTCTCGCTTGACTTCTTCCACAACCCGATCGCCCCGCGTCAACCGATATTCGGCGCGCCACACTCCGGGAGTCAGAGGAGAATTGGTACTGTTTTTTTTGCCAACATAACCCAACCAAGTGCGGCTGGGGGCTGGAATTTCCTTGCTGGTGTTGGCGATGGTGGCGCCATTGGGTGCAAATAATTTGTATTGTTCGCGATCGCCCTTGAGGACTCCGTAACTCTGCACCCAAAACAATAAAACCGGGCTGTTTATAGGTAGTTTAGTTTCGGAAAATTGTCCTGCCCAGACAGTGTTCTCATCTGGTGGCTTGGGGGAAAAACCGGCGCGAATTAAGCCTGTGGGAACATAGTCGATCGGCTTGTCCCAAATTGGATTGCGGGCGGTGTTGCAGCCTAATGTGGCATTGGGCCCGACAAAGGGATCTATGGGCTTGCCTTGATACCGAAAAGTGACGTGTACGTGGGGGAAAGAGGCCAGGCCAGAGTTGCCCACCATGCCCAAAACTGTGCCTTTTTCTACCTGCATTCCCGGCTTCACAACCACGCTGTTTTGGCGGAGGTGGCAGTATTGGGCTTGCCAACCTGCGCCGTGGTCGATTACCATGCCGTTACCGCATTCTGTACCTGCGACGTTGGCTTTGTCTGTCTGGTTTTGCAAGCGTCGATCGACTACGCCATCTCGCACTCGCAAAACTTTGCCCGCTGCGGAGGCGATAACTGGTACTCCTTTTGCCATTGCTTTGGCGTCGGGAATGGCGAAGT
Source organism: Microcoleus sp. (assembly GCA_039922675.1). Lineage (GTDB taxonomy): Bacteria > Cyanobacteriota > Cyanobacteriia > Cyanobacteriales > Microcoleaceae > Microcoleus. The sequence goes on along the minus strand of JBDTEI010000136.1, from coordinate 2,023 downwards.
CTGTGCCGTCGTGCCCGTCGTAGGTTTGTCGCCCGCAGCCAAAATCGACTGCTGCCGGGCCTGGATCGCGATCGAAATAGTTCATGACAAAACAGTCTTTTCCTAGGGTACAGGCGATCGGCTGACCAAATTTGGGGCTGTTGGGCTGTTGGGCTACTGCTGAGGAGACGAGGCGTTGGGCGATCGAGTTGGCTTGGGCGATCGGCGCACTTACTCCGGTATCGCTAGCACAACTAGAAATATTTGTCAACCCCACGGTCAACAAAATTGTAGCAATGTATTTTTTTGATAGTATATTCATTCGCCTGTCGGATGTAAAAGCTGAGTTGGGTAGTGAAAAATCAATTAATCATTCAGAATATACTTGCTCAGGAATCTCGACGCTCGATCGGGCGTTTTCGTTTCCTAGATTTGTGGTAAGTAGAAGGAAGAAGGAAGAAGGAAGAAGGAAGAAGGAAGAAGGAAGAAGGAAGAAGAGATACACAGCAAGCCTTTTAGCGATCGGGATTTGACGCTTAATTAGGTTGATTTACTTATGGTTCCAGGTTTTCGGTTGTTAATTGTTAATTACTTAAAAAATGCTCTCTAAAATTCGATCGCTAATTTCGATCATTCGGCTTGGCGGCTTGGCTGTTGCTGCTGTGGCGATGTGGGCATTTGCCACCATTGCCCATGAGGTTTGGGAAAAGGAAACCTACGCTTTCGATACATCTATTTTACTATATCTTAAGAGCCTGCACACTCCGGTGCGCGATCGCATCATGCTCGCCTTGACATTTTTGGGAGAACCCAATGTGCTGCTCATGCTGAGCGTGAGTTTGGGTATTATGTTGTGGGTTCGTAAACATCGCTCGGAAGCTACAACGATTGCTATTACGGGTGCTGGGGGTCTGGGTTTAAATATGCTCTTAAAACAACTGTTTGCGCGCGCTCGACCTCAACTTTGGGAGCGTCAAATTAATGTTGATTTTTACAGTTTTCCTAGCGGACACGCGATGATTTCAATGATTATTTACGGTTTGCTAGGATATTTTTTGGCGGCGCGCTTTCCCAAACAGCGCTGGTTGATTTACAGCTTGATAGTTGTATTAGTTGCTGCTATTGGTTTGAGCCGGCTTTATCTCGGAGTTCACTGGCCTACGGATGTGATTGGTGGTTATATTGCTGGTTATATATGGCTGCTTTCCTGCATTTTTAGTTTGGAAGTATGGAAGCAGTTTCATGATTCTCGTCCTGTTCCTGAAGAGAAGTTTTTGTCGTCAGCTCCTTCAAAAAATATTGAAACAAAACTATCGGATAAGATATGATAACTAATAGACCTCTTGCAAAAATCTTCGAGTCATAGAGCAACCGCAGATATCTGGCAGATAAACACCGATTGACGCAGATGGTTTCAGGGTATTTTCGGATTTTTGCAAGAGGTCTAATGACTGATAACTGATGACTACTGACTAACAACAATTTGCTTTTGGGTAAAACACATGGCAATTCCTTTTTCGTAGTAAGCCGCCTCGTTAATAAAAATTGGATAAACCGTCGATTTATCTTCATACAATACCGACTGGCCATCAAAGGTCAAAAACATCGGATCGCCTGGATTCAGGGCTTGATAATCTCTGGATTGTAGCTGAGGATGAATCATTGCCTGAATTTCTCCCGACTTGTTTCTGGGATAGTCGATCGCCCCAATGGTGTGATAAACAGTCAGGGGATTTGTTGCAACTGGCATTGTGCCTAGATTGTAGCTTTCTACGCAGTCTAAAATTGTGCCGACAACTTGCTCGGTTTGCTGAAACAAACAGGCATCTAATACGCCTTGTGGCACGGCACCAACTTCCAGCGTACCGCCTAACTCGGAGAGCGATCGCAACAAAGGACTATCTTCATTCTTGGTTGTCGCAGCCAGCAGCTTGAGGTGGGGATACACAGAGGTTAAATAAGCTGCTAGTTGCAGGTTAAATGGATGCTGGCTGGCGAGAATAAATGTTAGCCCCATGTTGGATGTGGTGCTGTGCAAGTCGAT
>JBDTEI010000135.1:0-9527 GCA_039922675.1 Microcoleus sp. | reverse complement strand
GGCAACTTTTGAACTCATGGAATCAGCCATCAAACAGTTTCACCAACCCGAAAAAGGTGTTAATATGTTGTTTGCGCCGACGGGAATTCAACTGTGTTCCGATGCTTTGTTTGAAGGCTGCATCGATTTGGGCGATCGCTACAATCTTTGCCTGCACGCCCACCTCCTAGAAACCGCTGCTCAAAAACAGTTAGCTCTGGAAAAATACGGGTGTACCGCTGTCGAATATTTGCAAAAAATCGGTTTTTTAACTCCTCGCACTTCCTTAGCGCACTGCGTGTGGCTGGAAGATTCCGACATCGCAATTCTGGCAGCAACTAAATCGACTGTTGTACACAATCCCCTCAGCAACCTGCGCTTGGGAAGCGGGATTGCACCGATTTTGAAATACCGCCAAGCCGGAGTCAACGTATCTTTTGGCTGCGACGGCGCGGCTAGCAACGACTCTCAAGATTTGCTGGAAGCAATTAAAATTGGTTCGATTCTGCACAACATCACGGATTTGGATTACCGCCACTGGATTACACCGCGCCAGTCTGTAGAAATGGCATCCCTGGGCGGAGCAAAAGGCTTGAATCTCGCCGATGAAATGGGTTCGCTGACAGTCGGTAAAAAAGCAGATTTTGTGCTGTACGATTTAACCAGTTTATCATTGTTGCCGCGCACCGATCCGATTGGCTTGCTAATATTGGGACGCCCGACTAATGCGGTAGACAGTGTTTGGGTAAACGGTAAACAAATTGTCGCTGAAGGTAAGGTGAAAACGATTGATGTTGATGATTTGAGGCGGCAATTATTCGTTCGCAGCGAGTGGAGTAGCAAGCGTCAATCGCCTATGGTGGGCGAGATTGAAGCACACTACCGCCAAGTGATGAAATTGCCTGGTTATTCTTAGCGGGAATTGCAGAAAGACTCGGCGGTTAAAACCAGGCCTATACAGACAAAACCCGCCTCCGCGGGTTGAAGAATAAAGGTGCACAGTGCCCACCCTACAGTATGATGTTAAGCTGTGGTGTTTGCGAGAAATTGATGATTAAACTGTACAAATGGCAGCGGATACTGGCTTTAATAGTTGTTTTTGCGATCGCCCTTACCTCCGCCGCCATTTTCTCCCCCCGAATGGAGGCTCAAACTGCACCCGTAAGCCCAACCACCGAATTGCGCGGTATCTGGCTGACTAACATTGACAGCGACGTTATTTTCTCCCGCAACAACATCATTGACGCTGTAAATCGACTGGACAAACTCAATTTTAATACCATTTATCCCACGGTTTGGCAAGGAGGCTATACGCTGTATCCCAGCGCTGTAGCCAAACGAGTATTCGGAGAGTCGATCGACCCATCACCAGGATTGCAAGACCGAGACATTCTTAAAGAAATTATAGCACAATCCCACAAAAAAGGTATAGCAGTAATCCCGTGGTTTGAGTTTGGTTTGATGGCTCCAGCCGAATCGGAATTAGCCAGACTTCATCCCGACTGGCTGGCGCGGCGGCGCGACGGTTCAACTATTTGGAAAGAAGGCGTATACGACAGAGTTTGGCTGAATCCTTTTCATGCGGAAGTCCAGACATTTATCTTAGATTTAATCCTAGAAATTGTCGATAATTACGATCTAGATGGCATTCAATTTGACGACCATTTCGGTTTGCCAGTAGAGTTTGGCTACGAGCCGCAAACAGTGTTAATGTATCAGGAACAAATCAAAAGTCCTCCCTCCAACGATGCCCGCGAAACCTTCTGGGTGCGCTGGCGCGCCGACAAAATCAACGATTTCATGGGGCGAATTTCCCGCGCCATCAAATCCCGCAAACAAAAATGTATTATCAGTTTATCTCCCAACCCTCTGCACTTTGCTTTACCCGCCCACTTGCAGGACTGGTTTAGCTGGGAAAGACGCGGCTATATCGAAGAACTTATAGTACAGGTTTATCGCAGCGATATCAACCGTTTTAATGCGGAATTGGAACGGGAAGAAGTCAAACTGGCTAAAAATCACATTCCAACTGCGATCGGTATTTTGACAGGTTTGAAAAATAGTTCTATTCCACTGAAACAAATTCAAGAGCAAGTGCAAGAAGTCCGAAACAGAAATTTTGCAGGAGTTTCGTTCTTTTTCTACGAAAGTTTATCGAATTGGGCCAGCGAAACCCCGGAACAGCGTGATTTTGCTGTGCAAGAATTTTTCCCCACAAAGATGCAGCGCCCGCCAGTTTAAAACAGTTCGTAGTGAGACTTTAGTCCTTTTTTTTAGAATTTTTAAGGACTAAATTCCTCACTACGAACCTTTAGACCTCTTGCAAAAATCGGAAAACGCCCTGAAATTATCTGCGTTTATCTGTGTTTATCTGTCTGATATCTGCGGTTTCTGTATCAATCAAAGACTTATGCAAGAGGTCTTTTAAAAATGTAAAAACTAAAAATCCTAATTTTTAACCCACAGTTCCCATGAAAAAAAACCTCAAGCGCTTAGGAATTGTCATCTTATCTTTTACCGCTTTCCTAATAATTGGCTTTCTGACTCCCACAAAGTGGGGACATTACTCCCAAACAGATTGTACTGTTTCCGTACAAATTTATAACGGAGGCATCCACACCGAAGTCATTGTTCCAGTTAAAAATGAATATTTTGACTGGAATCAATATTTACCGCTAACAGAAATAGGACGCGATGCGACTTCCGATTATAAATATCTATCTTTTGGCTGGGGAGATAGAGCTTTTATGCTAGAAACTCCCACATCAGGAAGTATCAACCCAGTTACAGGTTTCAAGGCGCTTATTTTCCCTAATCCATCTACCGTACAAGTCCAAGGTTATCGGGTTTTTCCTCAAAATCAAGAAACCAAATGTGTTAAAATTAGTGGAGCAAATTATCTGAGGATAGTAATTTTTATTAAAAATACATTCCAATTAGACGCCGTAGGTAATAAAATGAAAATTAGCTACGGTTACGACAAAAACGACAGTTTTTATGAAGCCAAAGACAGTTACTCTATTTTGAGAACTTGCAACGACTGGACGGCAGAAGCTTTGCGAAAAGCTGAGGTAAATACTCCTGTATGGTCAACTCTATCGTCATCGATTATGTTTCATTTAAACAGCGGTTGCAAATGTAGCTGAAGGAAGAAGGAAGAAGGAAGAAGGAAGAAGGAGGAAGAGAGAAGGAGAGTTGTCCAATTCGCAATTACCAATTACCAATCACCAATTACCAAATTATGAATGTAATTCCAGCGATCGACCTTTTGGACGGAAAATGCGTCAGATTGTATCAGGGAGACTACGCCAAGTCTCAAACTTTTAACGACAATCCCGTCGAAGTCGCCAGACAGTGGGTAAATCAAGGCGCGACCATGCTGCATTTAGTAGACCTCGATGGGGCAAAAGCGGGTCATCCTGTAAACTTAGCAGCCATTGAGGCGATCGTCCGCGCAGTAGATGTTCCCTGTCAATTAGGAGGCGGAATGCGCGATCGCCCTTCTGTCGCTGCAATTCTCAAATTAGGCGTTCAGCGCGCCATTCTCGGCACTGTCGCCGTCGAACAACCACAATTAGTCGGCGAATTGTGCGCCGAATTTCCCGGTCAAATTCTCGTCGGAATCGATGCCAGAAACGGTAAAGTTGCTACTAGAGGCTGGTTGGAAACTTCAGAAGTTTTAGCGACAGAATTGGCGCAGCAAATGGCAGAGTTAGGGGCAGCGGAAATTATTTACACCGACATTCACCGCGACGGTACTATGGAAGGGCCGAATTTGGAATCGTTGCGGGAAATTGCGAACAGTATTTCGATTCCAGTGATTGCTTCGGGCGGCGTCAGTTCGATCGCAGATTTGTTGACTTTGTTGGCCTTGGAACCAATTGGCGTCAAAAGTGCGATCGTCGGTAGAGCAATTTATACCGGCGATATCTTGCTAAAAGAAGCAATTCAAGCAGTTGGACAAGGGCGGTGGCAAGATGTACCCCCAGATTTGGGTTCTTCTAGTTTTGCTTGAACATCTGAATCAGCCCAACCAGCCTTAAAAAAAAAGGAGTCCTTGATTTTGTCTGCATCCAGAATTCTCTGATTAGAATGTCTTTCTTATCATCATTGTACCATGTTTTTTAACCCAACAATTACAGCTTTAAGTTCTGGGATGGCATCCTTAATTGCTCCCATACCTTTGCTAGCAACACTCGATGCCGAAAATTCGCCGATCGTTCTGAGCGGAGTTCTGCTCAGTTTGGTAGTGATTTATCTTGCCAGCAAATTAGGCGCGGAAGCGGCTCTGAAGTTTAATCTTCCACCAGTTTTGGGTGAACTTGTAGCAGGGGTGATTGTTGGCGTATCCGCTTTACACCTGATCGTTTTTCCCGAAGGCGGACTGTCAGCTTCCAACTCAGGAATTATGACTGTTTTGCAGTCGATAAATCCTATGTCCCCGGCCGCAGTCACCAGCGTGTTTGAATCGCAGAGCGAAATCATTTCTGTGCTGGCTGAATTGGGGGTGATTATTCTGCTGTTTGAAATAGGTTTGGAGTCGGATCTCAGACAACTCAAAGAAGTGGGAATTCAAGCCACCTTTGTCGCTGTTGTCGGCGTAGCAGTTCCCTTTGCTGCCGGTACTGCGGGCTTGATGATAATTTTTCACACGGCGGCGATTCCGGCAATTTTTGCAGGGGCTGCTTTGACAGCAACCAGCATCGGAATTACCTCGAAAGTTTTGTCGGAATTAGGACGGCTGCAATCTAAAGAAGGTCAAATCATTGTTGGGGCGGCAGTAATTGACGACGTGCTGGGAATTATTGTCTTGGCGGTAGTTGCTAGTTTAGCGAAAACAGGTGAAATTGATGTTGTTAATGTCATCTATTTAATCATTGGTGCAACTGCATTTTTGCTAGGTTCAATTCTGTTGGGCGGCATCTTTAATAAAACCTTTTCCGCAGTAGTTGACAAACTGAAAACTCGCGGAAATATCGTCATCCCGGCATTTATTTTTGCTTTTTTCATGGCTTTTATCGGCAACGCAATTCATCTAGAAGCGATTTTGGGTGCCTTTGCGGCTGGTTTAGTGTTAGATGAAAGCGATGCCCGCAACGAGTTGGATGAGTTGATTAAACCCGTCGCTGATTTGTTTGTACCCATCTTTTTTGTGACGGTGGGAGCGCGCGCCGATTTGGGCGTTTTGAACCCAACAGTGCCGGATAATCGGGCGGGACTTTTGATTGCCGTGTTTTTGATTGTAGTGGCGATTTTGGGCAAGTTGATAACTGGTTGGGCGGTGTTTGGTCAGCCTGGAATCAATCGATTGGCGATCGGAGTTGGGATGATTCCTCGGGGCGAAGTCGGGTTAGTTTTTGCCGGTATCGGTTCGGCTAGCGGGGCTTTGGATAAGCCGCTCGAAGTTTCGATTATTATCATGGTAATTCTGACGACTTTTTTGGCTCCGCCTTTTCTGCGGATTGCCTTTGGCGATACGGTAGAGCCTCCAGCTAGCGGGGAACCTTCCAGCGAGCAAACTGCGATTGGCGGGTGATATTAAGTCTATTTTGAGGTGGTTGGGGGCGATCGCCTGGTTTTGAATCAGAAAGGGCGATCGTCTCCATTGCTACTCATATCAATTCCCGTTGCACCGGAATGATATAACATCCCTCTCAAAACCCACAATGCCGTTCATCAAACCCTCACGAAATCTGTTCGATTAACTATCCCAGTGCGCTTTGTAGCTAGCTTCATAGGTGTCTATCATCAGAAACGCTATATAGCAATACGGTTCACTTAAGATTGTCCGAAGAGAGGAACGAAGCAATCGCAGTATCTATTTTTTATAGTTTTTTACCGCCTGGAGCGTCTTAAGTAAACCGTATTGCGCTATATAGCACTTCTCACAAAGATGAGGTATAGCTCCCTCAATCCCTCAATCTCTCAATCCCCCAATCTAAAATCTAAAATCTAAAATCTAAACCTGTACCTCACCTTTTTGATAAAGGCTATATATAGAAGAATGTGATAGTGGTTATTTACCAACGAGTGCGACAGCATTGCTTTGCAAAACAGGAATTTCAATTCTGAATTCTGTTCCTTCATAGGGTTGAGAGAAGCACTGGATCGAGCCACCGTGCTTATCAACTACAATTTGATAGCTGATTGATAGCCCTAATCCAGTTCCTTTACCAGTTGGTTTTGTGCTGAAGAAGGGATTGAACACCTGTTTTATAACAGTTTCCGTTATCCCAGGGCCATTATCTTGGATTTGAATCACCACGTTTTTAGAATGACCGGGCCCAGTTTCCTTTGTGACTAGCTTAGTCCGAATAGTGATGCGACTGGGATTTTTGGGGATGTCTTTTGCAGAACGCTGATTATCGTAGTTTTCTAAAGCATCGATCGCATTTGCCAGAATATTCATAAAAACCTGGTTCAACTGTCCGGCATAGCACTCTACTCGCGGTAAATCGCCGTACTCTTTGACAATTTCAATAGCAGGATGAGCCGGATTTGCCTTCAGTCGATTTTGCAAAATCATCAATGTGCTGTCAATTCCCTCGTGGATATCAACTGGCTTCTTTTCGGCCTCATCCAGCCGCGAGAAGTTTCGCAGCGACAGGACAATTTGACGAATGCGATCGGCTCCTACCTTCATTGAACTCAGGATTTTGGGCAAATCTTCACTAATAAAATCCAGCTCGATTTCTTCAATTTTTTCCTGAATTTGGGCATTAGTAATTGGATAGGTTTGCTGGTAAAGCTGAATCAAGTTTAGTAACTTTTGCGTGTAGTCGGCAGTATGGCTCAGGTTGCCATAGATAAAGTTGACTGGATTATTAATTTCGTGAGCAACACCAGCAACCAGTTGCCCCAAACCAGACATTTTCTCTGCCTGAATAAGCTGTGCCTGAGTTTGCTGTAAGGTTTTGAGTGCAACCTCAGCTTCCTCTTTTGCTTGCCTTAAGGCAGCTTCGGCTTGCTTGCGCTCAGTAATATCCAGCGCCAAAGATGCAACTCCAACAATATTTCCAGCATCCCCTACTAAAGGCGTATTGAACCATTCGCAAATAATGGTTTTGCCGTTTCTCGTTATATTTTCGTTGATGCTGTAGATTCCTTCGCTCTGAATCAACAACTCGTTCATAACTTGATCGACCATCTTTCTGGCAGACGCAGGCACAATTAATTCTGCGGGATGGTGTCCGATCGCCTCTGTAGCCGTGTAACCAAAAATCTTCTCTGCCGCTGGATTCCAGGTAGAGACTTTAAAGTTTAAATCCCATTCCACAACTGCCAGTGAAGTTTTGCGGAATATAAAAGATAGCCGCTGCTCCGACGCTTTGAGTTCTTCTTCTACCTGTTTTCGTTCAGTAATATCAATCCCTGTTTTGATGATGTATTCAATTTCACCTTGATTATCCACTAAAGCAGTATCTGACCAGGCAATGAGTCTAAGTTGTTGATCTTTGCTCACCCAACTGCCTTCATACTGCTGGGGAAAATTACCAGATTGTAAAGACTCAAAAACAGTTTTAGCAAGTCCTGCTAAGTCTGAGTTCGGGAACAAGTCCCAAAAGTAGCGCCCTTTCACTTCACTAAACGAGTAATCAGTCATTTGTTCACAAGCTCGGTTAAAGCGAACGATTTGTCCCTGCGGGTCGAGCACAACTACCAGGGCACCTGCAATTTCAAGAATGGCTGAAACGAAATTGCGTTCCACTTCAACTACTGTAATCAGTTCCTCTAACTGAGTTGCCATATTGTTAAAGGCGATCGCCAATGTCCCCAGTTCGTTTTGGCCGTCGATGTTGACTCGCGTCTCTAATTGCCCCGCACTGAGTTCAGTAGCTGCCCTGGTTAAGTGCTGGAGCGGCACCACAATTTGCCGAATAAATAGAAAGCCAATGCCAACAGCCACGATCGTCACCACCGCCAATGAGCCTCCCATAATTGAGAGCATTTGGTAAACGGGAGCATACGCCTCAGCCTTTGGCAGTTCTACAACCACATTCCAATTCACGCTCCGAACTAAGGCGCTGGCTCCCAATACTTCTACCTGCTTTAGACCCTGATAAACGTTAAGGCGCTGAGTATCTTCGGATGCTTTCAAGAATTGAAAGAAGGGGCGCTTAGAAATATCTTGAAGTTGAAAAGTTTCTGGCTTACTACCCTTTTGAGCAATCAGAAAATTACGCTCATCCACTACATAAACATAACCCGTCTTGCCAACCTCAGTTTGGGATACAACAAACCAGAGAAAGTTGAGATTTACCTGGGCTAATAGCACCCCATCCACCTCATCTCGCTCATTCCGAATCGGAACCGCCAGAATGGTGGTTGGTTGGTGAGTTTTAGGATTAATTTCTACAGGACTGACATAATCTTCCTGTTGTTTAAAAGCACGAATAAACAGTGGCGAATTGGCTGAATTTTCTAAATTGAGCGGTTCGTAGGGTGAGACTGACGCGACAACTTTTCCCTTCCGGTTCAAAATAGCAACGGCTTCATAAGCATCATTATGACGAGTCAACCCTTCCAGCAGGCTCTGCTGCGCTTGTGGTTGAAAGTTTGTGAGTCCTTTGACCCTAGCTAAATAGCTCAGTTTTCGTTTCAAGTCATCTAGATAATTATCAATCTGCCCTGCTGCTGTCTGACTACGCTCTTGTTGGAGCGATCGCGATTGCTGGAGCTGCGCCTGAAAGCTGAGATAGATCAGCAAGCCACCAGTGGGCAGTAAGCTCAGGAGAACCAAAAATATCAAACCATAGCGGAGCTGATTTGCAATAGAAAAAAAGCGTTGCCAGGAATGAGAACGGGAGCTTCTGGCAATCGGCAGAACGCGCTCGTTGCGTTCGTTGCGTTGATTTTGCATCGGACTTAGGCTCAATATTGGTAAATCAATTAATGGGCAAACTAAGGAGAAACATCGATTTTACCAGTCGTCACAGCTTCTCGGATGCTCTTGAAAGTGTCCTCTTCCTGAGACGTGAGAGTGCCACGGAAAGGAGCAAAGTCGTAGATTTTTTCCTTGAGCCCAAACTTGTAAAGTTTTCCTTCCCAGCGACCTTGCTGGGTTAACACTGCCACATTTAGCACCAGATGGGGAATGTCCTGCAGAACGCTAGTTAGGACTTTGCCGGGAGCCACTTCGTACTGATCCTTTGTCCTACCAATCACAAAGACTCCTGGCTTTTGCGAAACGGCTTTTAGCGCGGCTAACCCTGCCTCACCCGCGTTGAATGTCAAAACATCCACTCCCGATGCCACCATATCCGTTGCAACTTTGGTGGCTTTTTCCGTATCAACCCAAGAGTTGAGAAAAGCCGTGGAGGCTTGAACAGAGGGATTCGTTGCCTTCACTCCCCGCCTAAACAAGGCTTCTTCTTCTTTATAAACCGGATAAGCTTCACCCGCAATATAGCCAACTTTATGGCTTTTGGTCTTCATCGCAGCCAAAGCGCCTGTGAGATACCCCACCTCACCCGATCGAAAGGCAACAGCCCCCAAATTTCTGTTATTCCCTGGATGCGTTGTAATCAGGGCAAATTTCGTGCGCGGAA
>JBDTEI010000134.1:0-9359 GCA_039922675.1 Microcoleus sp. | reverse complement strand
AATTGGGCTGGCAAAGTAGAGTCCATATCGTTCGTGATTGCGAATAATGCCTGTGAATTCCCCATTTTCTATTATGGCTTGTGCCACCCTAATCATTGTAGCTTCATTGTTAAATACATGAGCAGATCCCCCTCGCTGCAATAACCTTTGCATTTGTAGTGTATCTGGGAGATGCTTGGCAATGTGTCTATTGTCTATAGTTAGTTCACGGTTAATACCACTCATTTAATCTGAAAATTTCAGTAATTTTTTAATAAAAACCCGGTCTCTTGGAGAAACCGGGTTTTTATTCAAGGCTAAAAGCGATTAAACCTTAGCTTCATTCTTCACCAAATTACCCCAACCCAAATCCTTCAGCGAATTATTTCGGCGCAAAGGACGAGTCACCAATTCCAAAATATCCCGCGCATTACCAAAGCCGTGAATCTGAGCAAAAGTAAACTCAACTGACCACTTAGTATTGATTCCCCGCGCTTCCAAAGGATTAGCGTGCGCCATACCAGTAATCACCAAGTCGATATTTTGCGCGTAAATCCGCTGCAACTGATTGTAATTGTCTGGTTTTTCGACAATCCGAGGCGTAGGAACTCCCATCTCGTGACAAGTTTTTTCTAACAGCGCTAACTCCGCTGCTTGATAGCGCTTGTCCATGTAAGGAATGCCGATTTCTGGGCAAGTCATGCCGCAGCGAATCAAGAAACGTGCTAGGGAAATTTCTAGCAAATTGTCGCCCATAAAGAAGACTGATTTGCCGCGAATTATTTGCAGGTAATCTTCCAAACCTGCCCAGATTTGCGCTTCTCTTTCGTCTAAACCTTTGGGTTCGATGCCCAAAACCGAGCAAATCTTCTCAATCCAAGCGCGAGTGCCGTCGGGGCCGATGGGGAACGGAGCACCAATTAATTTGCACTTGCGGCGGCGCATTAAGGTGCTGGCTGTGCGGGATAAAAATGGGTTCATTCCTGATACATAGTAACCTTCTTCCAAGACAGGCAATTCTGTGTAGCGCTTGGAAGGAAGCCAACCGGAAACTTTAATTCCTTGCTTTTTCAATTCTAAGGTTAGCTGAGTGACAACTGGGTCGGGTAAGGAACCGAAAAGTACCAGCGGTGTGTGCTTGACATATTCGGATTCATCTGCATCAACTTCTTCTTTTTTCTTGCCGAAGTTCAGCAGTTGTGAGATGGCGTTTCTTTCTTGTTTCTGAGATTCGATCACCGGCGCTTTCTCAGGACATTTGGCGGCCATTGCTGCTAAAACGGTGTCTTCGCCTTGGGTGAAAGCGTAATCTAGGCCGTTGGCGCGGGCTGTGACGATGGGAATGCCGATTTCTGCTTCGAGTCTGGGTGCTAGCCCTTCCAAGTCCATTTTGATGATTTCGGTGGTGCAGGTACCGATCCAGACAATGACGCTGGGGTTACGATCGCGCTTAATTTGCAAGCACAGCCGCTTCAACTCGTCATAATCGTTTAATTGAGCGGAAATATCGCCCTCTTCCAACTCAGCCATCGCATAGCGCGGTTCGGCAAAAATCATCACGCCCATTGCGTTTTGCAAGAAATAGCCGCAAGTCTTGGTACCGATGACCAAGAAAAAGCTATCTTCGATTTTTTGATAAAGCCAAGCTACGCAGCTAATGGGACAAAATGTGTGATAATTGCCTGTTTCGCATTCAAAGTTTAAAGCTTCGGGTTCGGTAGTAGTAATAGCAGTCATATTTCAAATGTTCTCCATTTAAATTGTTTTTCGTCTCGAACTTTTCCAGGCGCGTCTAGCGAGTAAATACCTGTATTTGGTGATCGGATCTCTTGCTGCGGACAAGCATAAGTTTTTTGTCGTCTCGATCGAACATCTGTTTTGTGCGATCGCGCCTGGAGCAGCAAACAATAATAGAAATACCTGGTTTTGGCGTAATTCCTGAAAAATAGATGCAGCCAACTGAATATTTTCCTAGCAGCAGCATCCAAAACCTGAGCTAAAAAATTCTGCGCGAGGGGCTATAATCCCTCACAGCAGGGATTTAGTGTTTTTTCAACTCGAATTTTGGCAAAAGCCTTTTGGCAGTTGTGAGTTTGAGTTAATTAAAAATTAACAACTCGCAACTCACAACTCACAAAGAGAGCGGGAAACTTCAAGACTAGGATAGACTTGGGCGATCGCAACAAGCTTACTTAAAATCCGACAAAAAGCCCGAAATCTCTTCATCCTCATCATCGGAATCCAAATCCCCGAGACCTAGAGCATCTAAATCATCTTCATCAGGATCTCCGGTAGTTGCTTCCCCCAGATCGTCAAGTCCGAGATCGTCGAGATCATCGTCATCAGATACAGAGAAATCGTCAAGACCCTCTTCGTCCAAGTCGCCCAGATCCATGTCTAGGTCATCTGAGGTCATTGCCCCAAACGGATCGGGTATTGCTTCGGCGACAAAATCTGCATCTTCTTCCCCAAACGGATCGGATATCCCCGCTTCGAGATCCCCAGAGGTCAAAGTCCCAAATTCTGAGGCTTCATCTTCCTCGTCATCGCCGAGGTCGAGACCGCCCAAAGCCAAGGCTTCATCTTCATCATCGTCGCCGAGGTCGAGACCGCCCAAAGCCGAGGCTTCATCTTCATCATCGTCGCCGAGACCGAAGTCAGATACAGCGTCTTCATCATCGTCGCCGAGGTCGAAGTCAGATACGACATCTTCCTCATCGTCGCCGAGGTCGAGACCGTCCAAAGCCGAGGCTTCTTCATCCTCGTCATCGTCCATGTCGAAGTCGGAAACAGCTTCATCCTCGTCATCGTCCATGTCGAAGTCGGAAACAGCTTCATCCTCGTCATCGTCCATGTCGAAGTCGGAGACAGCTTCATCCTCGTCATCGTCCATGTCGAAGTCGGAGACAGCTTCATCCTCGTCATCGTCGAAGGATTCCTCCTCCGAGCTCAGTGCTGACGCTGCTGCCGCCAGACCGGCGACTCCGGCGACTCCGGCCACTACTCCGGCTGCTGCTAAGCCAGCACCGCCGAACTTATGAGATTTGGCATCAGCGGGTGCAGCAGTTGCGGTTTGAGCTGCGGGTGCAGCAGTTGCAGTTTGAGTGGCTGCGGGTGCAGCAGTTGCGGTTTGACCGGCCATCTGTGGCGCGGTAGTTGAGGGCATACCCAGTGCTATGTCCGGGTCAAAATTTAGACCCAAGACTTCGATCAGGCTGTCTGCATCCGGCTTTAGTCTTGAGAAGGGCAGCATTAATTGCTGGAGTTCCGGCTCCAGGGCAGCCGCAATTCCCAGGATGAGGTAAGAAACAGGCCTTTTCCCGCCGTCGGGTGTAGCGACCGTGTTGTCAGCCGTCATGTGCAGGAGCAGCCAAGTCCGATTTGCCTGGTAGTAGTCCAACCACTTCTGTTTAAGAGCAACTGAAAAAGTATCAAAAAAAGCCATAACCTCTTTATCCTCATCCTGATCGCTAGACCTATTAAACCATCATCAGGTCTAGCTCATCTTCCTCCTTCTTGACCACTGGTTGAACAGGATTTAGATAAAAATCTGACAGTAAGGAGAATAATTCGCGATCGGGTGTGTCAGTGGGCACTACTCCTTCGGGCATTGCCAAAATCTGGTCGGCGATGTTGAGGTAGTAATCGCAGACATAGTTGAGGGAGGGATCGCTCTCGGCCATCTCAAACAATGTTTTGCCTTTGACGCGAGAAACGCGGATGTCTTCAATCAGCGGCAGCACTTCCAGCACCGGCATGGGTACGGTATCGATGTACTTGTCGATCAAGTCGCGCTTGGAGGTGCGGTTGCCAATTAAACCGGCGAGGCGCAACGGGTGAGTGCGCGCTTTTTCGCGGACTGAGGCGGCGATGCGGTTGGCTGCGAATAATGCGTCGAAGCCGTTGTCGGTGACGATCATGCAGTAGTCGGCGTAGTTCAATGGGGCTGCAAAACCGCCGCACACTACGTCGCCGAGCACGTCGAACAGGATGATGTCGTATTCCTCGAAGGCATTGAGTTCTTTGAGCAGTTTGACGGTTTCGCCGACTACGTAGCCGCCGCAACCAGCTCCTGCGGGTGGGCCGCCTGCTTCTACGCAGTCAACGCCGCCGTAGCCTTTGTAGATCACATCTTCGGGCCAAACGTCTTCGTAGTGATAGTCCTTTTCCTGAAGGGTGTCAATAATTGTGGGGATTAAGAAGCCTGTGAGGGTAAATGTGCTGTCGTGCTTTGGATCGCAACCGATTTGCAACACTTTCTTGCCGCGCTTGGCTAGGGCAACGGAGATGTTGCAGCTTGTTGTCGATTTACCAATTCCACCTTTTCCGTAAACTGCGAGTTTCACTCTTTGTTCTCCTATAGGTTTCTATCAAAACTATCGGGGCTGGGGTTTCACGCTTTGATTTTGCGATCGACCAAATGCGACCAACTGCAACCAACTGTGCTCAACTTTAACGCCCTTATGTCAAGTTGGGAGCAGGCCCTGCGTCACCTCTGTGAAAGCATTATTAGCTAACTTGCGAGGAAAAGAAAGGGGGCCTGAAAATGAAAATGCTAGTAATTTTGTTTATTTTGCATCTTTGGGAATCTTAGCTGCTTTTTTGATTTACCTCTCTATTTTTATAATGTTTTTACCTTTTTGATTAGTTTTAGAATACTTTCTTAATATAAAGAGGTACAAAAACAAAATAAAAATTTACTTCTCAAACAATCTGGGCTTTGGGCTTTGGGGCTTTGATGCACGCAGTTGATGGCTTGTGCGGGTAACTGGAACGCAGACAAAGGCGCTGGTGGATAGGTCAAACGCGAGAGTGAGTTCGATTAATTGGGCATGGGGAGGACAAAGTGATGTGAGCTTTTGGCTGTTGAGGCTAATTTTGTTGGGGTTTTGAGTTTTGTGTAAAAATTTGTTAATTTTTAGGAATTGGGGGGCGAGGGGGGAGATTTGGGAGTTGGGAGAGCAGACGGCGGTTGAAACCGCGTCTACACAAACAAAACCCGGATGGTGCGCGGGTTGAAGAGCAGACGGCGGTTGAAACCGCGTCTACACAAACACTCACGCGCCTCCGCTGACAACTGCCAACTGTCAACTGTCAACTAACTACTGACTACTGACTACCGGAATCTCGATCGCAAACTCAGTGCCCAGTCCAACTTCCGAAACGCAGTCGAGCCGCCCCCCGTGCTTTTCCACAACTAAGTGGTAGGAAATAGACAGTCCCAACCCAGTTCCCTTACCGACTGGTTTGGTAGTAAAAAACGGGTCAAATAATTGGCGACGAATCTCATCCGGTATGCCCCGCCCGTTGTCGGAAATGCGAATCGCCACAAAATCGCCGTCAATAAGTTCAGTCCGAATTGTAATAGCGGGAAGCATAAATGGAGAACTAGAAATTGACGGCAGTGGATTTTTCCCATTTCCCTTTGCCCATTCCCCGTTCTGGATTTCTTCATCCAAAGCATCAATCGCATTCCCCAGAATATTCATAAACACCTGATTTATCTGACCGCCACAGCACTCGACGCGGGGCAAATTGCCGTATTCTTTAATAATGTGAATCGCGGGATGTCCGCCTTGAGCTTTGAGCCGGTGCTGCAAAATCAGCAAAGTGCTGTCGATACCCTCGTGAATGTCAACAAGCTTGATGTTAGATTGATCCGATCGCGAAAAATTGCGCATCGACAAAACTATTTGGCGGATGCGCTCGGTGCCAACTTGCATCGAAGACACAATTTTAGATAAGTCTGCCACCAAAAAATCGATTTCTATTTCTGCTGCTACTTCCCGAATTTCCGAGACTGGTTCGGGATAGTGATGCTGATAAAGTTCCAATAGTTGAGTCAATTCTTTGATGTAATGGTTGGTATGGGAAAGATTGCCGTAGATAAAATTAACCGGATTGTTAATTTCGTGAGCAATGCCGGCAATCATTTGTCCCAAAGAAGACATTTTTTCGGTGTGGACTAATTGAGTTTGAGTTTGCTGCAACTTCCGCACAGTTTCCTCTAATTGCTGCGCTTGATTTTTCAAGCAGGTTTGCTTTTTCCGCAGCACTTCTTCGACTCGCTGGCGCTTGATAATATCCCGTCTCAGTAATTCATTTGATTCTAAAAGTTGGGCGGTGCGCTCTTCAACTTGTTTTTTTAATTCGTCGTGAGCTTGGCGCAGGGCTTCTTGGGCCCGCTGCCGCTCTAAAATTTCTTGTTGCAAAAGTTCGTTGGTTTTATGCAATTGGGCGGCTCTATCGTCCACTGCTTGCTGCAAAAGCTCGATCGTCCCGTACATTTCAGATTGGTTAAAAACTTGCGGCAAACTTGTCTGAGAGACAACGCCTAAAAGTTCTCCCTGACTGCCAACTACTACCAAACGGCGGACGGAGTGCCGCTCCATTTCCTGGTGGGCGCTGAAGAGGGAATCGCCGGGAGGTATGCAAAATAAAGGCGAACTCATGGCCTCAGTTGCCGAGATTTCCGAGAGGTTTAATTCTAGGGCGTGAAACTGTACAATGTCGCGCTCGGTGACAATGCCGATCGGGATTTGGTACTTTTCTATTGGTACGATCCGCTGTGGATGCTGAATTTGGCCTTCGACAATCACGACGCAACTAGCTCGATGTTTGACCATGAGTTGGGCTAAATCGAGGGCTGAGGCAGTCTTTGGGGCAGAAATGACTTCTTTTTTCATGACATCTGCCGCACAGCGCAAATTCGTTAGCAAGTTAACTGGTTGCAGTGCTTCGTGAATGGCTTCGCGGGTGATGATACCGATCAGTCGCGAGTCCTCATCGACTACTGGTAAATGCCTAATCTGGTGCTGCCGCAAGGTGAATATGGCTGTGAAAATATCTTGAGACTCGGATTGTTTGAGGGTGATGGGCGATCGAGTCATTACATCAGCAATTGTCAGTCCGATCGCACAATGAGCGACGGTAGTTAACTTAACGATATCTCGTTCTGTAAAAATGCCGATCGGGCGATGATCTTCTACAACTAAGACACAACTGCGCTTTCCTGGGAGGGGAATACCCTTTTGTTTTTCGCTACTAAGCTGACAGGAGACGCGCATCGGGTTCATGAGAGCCAATACTTGGGCGATCGGGGTTTCTGGAGCCACGGTTAGGGGGTGGCGGTCGATCGATCGATCTAAAGGTGACAAATATATCGGTGGGCTGTTGATCTCTACGACGGGTTCTGATGTTTTAATTGCTGGTGGCTGCGGGGCTGAATCTAGGAAATGCTGTAATTGTTCTTGTTGTAGCATGATTATTAATTTTACTTAATGAATTGTTACAATTTTGCGGACTTGAGTTGGCAGACTTAGCATTAATTAACCGGGTGACAGATTGTCGATCGCCTAAAATCTGATTGCTAGAAAACCCCTTATTTAATTTTTTGTTTTTAATTCCTATGTCGTGGACGCCCTTAAGTCATAGAATTCATCATTTGCCGCTGCTCCTTGCGGGTCCGATTTTGCGCCGGACTGAGTTTCAGTCCGTGACAGTTTGGCTGGCTCTGAAAGCAGCTCGGGAAGTCGAACTCAAGGTTTATTCGACTGAGGGCGGCACCGGCGAAATTGTCGGTGCGCCCTTGCTGCAAGGTGCGAGATCTACAGTGCAGCTCGGTAAATACCTGCACGTAGTGGCGGTAACTGCTAAACCAATTAACAGCAGCAATGTCCTGACATACGGACAAATTTATGCTTATGACATCAAGTTTGCTGGGCATCGCGAGTCGCCGTCGGTTGCAGTCCCAGAAAATGAGAAAGAAAATCTCCTTTCTTGCCTGTGGGCCACTTCCCCGGATTCGTCGGCTTTGGGGCCACAGACGATCGGTTATTTTGCTCACGGGTTGCCGACTTTTGCCCTGCCACCGCAGGATTTAAACTATTTGCGTATCGTTCACGGTTCTTGTCGCAAGCCTCACGGAGACGGCAGAGATGCGCTGCCAATCCTTGATAATTCGATCGCACAGTTTGCAGGAACGGCAAATTTCAGACCCCACCAACTGTTTTTAACGGGTGACCAAATTTACGGCGATGACGTTGCCGATGCGATGCTGTGGGCTTTGACTGACGCTGGCGATACACTGTTGGGCTGGGAAGAGAGTCTGCCCCTGATGAATGATGCCCAAATAAAAAAGAATTTGTGTACCAGTATACCTAAAAACTCAGAAAAAGAAAATGTAATTGGCGCAAAAAGGGAAATTTTTAGAGAGTCGCCAATTCAGAAAGCATCTCAGGCTGAGTCTAAGTACAAAAAATCAATTGAGTTACAGCCGGGGACTCGCAGCGATATTGCCAGAGATTTTGGCGGCTTTACCGGGATGTTGGTAAATAAACCGAACAAAGCTAAAAGTCATTTGTTCGGTTTGGGTGAATATTGCGCGATGTATTTGTTAGTTTGGTCGCCGATACTTTGGTGTACGAGTTTTCCGAAGGGTAAGGATATTTGTAAAGATTCTAAGCGGGCAAAAGTCTGGGATAGAGAAGTTTCTGAACTTGGGGGTTTTGCGGGAAATTTGTGGAGGGTGAGGCGGGCGCTGGCTAATATTCCGACTTATATGATTTGTGACGATCATGATGTTAGCGATGATTTCTATTTGAATCGGGAGTGGTGTTACCGGGTGCTGGGTAAACCGCTTGGCCGCCGGGTGGTGCAGAATGCTTTGCTGGCTTATGCTGTGTTTCAGGGTTGGGGAAATACGCCCGCACAGTTCGATCGCGAAAATGTCGGATATAAGTTATTAAAGGCCGCTCAAAAGTGGTCGGATTCGGCGGGGACTGATATTTCTGTTTGGGATGATGCTGCTAAGTATTTGGGGATTCCGGCGGTTGATATTGAGACTGGTTTGCCGAAGTTAAAGTTAGATCGTGATGTTTTGATTTTGGATCGGGATGGTGGCGGTGTAAGGGAGGTTTTGAGTTGGCATTTTACTGTGAGAAGTTTTAAGCATGAGGTGATTGTGCTGGATACGCGGACTTGGCGGGGATATCCGGTGGAAAGTGCGATCGAACCGCCGATGCTGTTGACTCACAAGGCTTTTGAGGAGCAAATTCAGGAGCCTTTGAGGGAGACTGATTTGTTGAATCAAACTGGGGAGTTTGAGATTGAGGCGACGCTGGTAATTTTGCCGACTAATTTGGTGGGTTTGTGGATTATTGATGCGGTGCAAAAGTTGGATTTGAAACAGGGAAAGGTTTTTAATAGTGATGCGGGAGATGCTTGGAATTTTAATAAATTGGCTTTTGTGAAGCTGTTGTCGGAGTTTTTTAAGGAGCGCGATCGGGTGATTGTTTTGACTGGGGATATTCACTATGCTGCTGCTGTGCGGCTGAGTTATTGGTCTGACAAGCATTTTGGCATTTGTCGCCCGGATGTTG
>JBDTEI010000133.1:0-14193 GCA_039922675.1 Microcoleus sp. | reverse complement strand
AATCAACTCTCGCCAGACTACAAGCTACACTTCCCGACGGAAAACTGCCTTCTAGCTACGGGGTATACTTCAAAAACACCCTAGTAGCCCTGTGTCACGCCCTAGAAGACCACATCTTGCAAACCAGCGGCGGGGACGATATCGCACTCCAACCCCTGGTTTTGGTGACGTTTCAGCAGGGAAAATGGTATTTGCAGGAAGCCGATCGCTACTTCGATATTGCTAATGCCTCTCGACAGGTTGTCATCGGTGCAGTAGCCGACAGCGGCTTCGCTACCCACAAAACCGGCCAATTAGAAAATGTATCTTTAATAGAACTTGATCCGATCGACCCGATAATTCAAGAATGGAATTTAATCATCCTCGCCCCGACTTATAAAGCAATGGTGCTTTGCCGTGAACTTTCAGCCCAGGAATACTTGCCCGAAGGTAAGCCAGAAGTCGATACAGAGCGAAAATTCTACGGTTTATGGTCGTTTGACCAGTCCTTGGTATCGGCGGCAGCAGAAATATTTATAGAACAAACACGACATTATAATTCTTCTCTAGCCGATAGTTTGCTAGAAATTTACCAGTCCATTTTGGCAACCAAAGGCCCGCCCTTGGCCGACATTAGCGGCGTCGTCTCCCGCATCGTCACTTACCTGCAAAGTTCCCAGCAGCAAATGGTGGCAATTAACCGCCAAACCCGCGATTTGTGGGAATTGGAAGGTCAAGCTTTGCGCATCAGCCGCAATTTGAACGCTAACAAACTTCAAGCTTTTCTGCGGATGGCCCAGCGCGTAGACGAACGCGATACCTCAAATCCCACAGCGTCTTTGCAGGTGGCGGCTTTGTCGGAAACTTTGGGTCAATTGTTGGATTTGCCGGCTTTGCAACTGCGCAGGCTGCGGCTGGCGGGATTGCTGTTTCGTATCGGCTTAGTTTCGGCGCCGAATGAAGTGTTCGATCGCACTTCCGATAAATTCGACCAAGGAACTCTATCATTCTGGCGCGATCGCAGTTTCATCGGTTCCCAACTCCTGCAAGCAATGCCGGAAATAGCACCTGTTGCCGAAATTGTCAAGCACAAACTCGAAAATTGGGACGGCAGCGGCAGACCCGAGGGTTTGCGAGGCGAAGAGATACCCGTTGCTTCGCGGATTTTGGGGTTGGTCGCTTGTTTTCAAGATTTGACTCAACCGCGGGGCGATCGTCCGGCTTTGAGTTTGACGGCAGCTTGGGAAAGGTGCCGGGAACTGTCGGGCACTCGCTTCGATCCGGCTTTGGTGGAAACTCTCGGGAATGTCGTCAGACTCGCAGAAATGGGTTTGATGGAGTTACCCACCCGCCCCAGCCAACTGCCTAATATCTGGTTGGAGGATTTGGGCGATCGAACTCCGGCAGCAGCCCCGGCATTATAGAATCACTGGATTGTTGACTGTTGACTGTTGACTGTTGACTGTTGACTGTTGACTGTTGACTGTTAACCAACAACTGACAACCAACAACTGACAACTGACTAATGACTAACGACCTAGAAGCCATACGCACAGGCAAAATTCATATATTGGCAGGCCGAGATTTAGCGGGCGCAGACTTAGCGGGAGCCGATCTCGCTGGTGCTGACTTGTCTCAAGCCAACTTGACAGGAGCTAATCTCGCCGGCGCTAACTTGCAGCGCGCGGTACTGCGAGCAAACCTGCGCGGCGCTGACTTGAGCGGCGCTGACTTGCGAGGCGCAGATTTTCGGAATGCTGACTTGCGCGGTGCTTCCTTTGCTAACGCTTTAGTCCGCGATGCCAGTTTTGGAGGTGCTTTTTTGACAGGGGCCTCGATCGGCAATTTGGATTTGAGCGGCGCGGATTTGCGGGGCGCGGATTTGCGGGGCGCGGATTTGTCTCGGGCAATTTTGCAATCCGCCGATTTGAGCCATGCTAATTTGTCCGGTGCTGATTTGTCCGGCGCTGACTTGGAAGAAGCTATCCTGAATGGAGCCGTACTGCGCGGCGCTAACCTGACGGGGGCTAATTTGCTTTGCGCCTCGATCGAACATACCGTCTGGAATGGAGCAATTCTCGATCGCGCCTGTCTCCAAGGCACGCCCCTGAGTCCTTAAATTTCAAAAATATTCCTTTCTAGGCAGACCAAAAACAAGATCAACTTATAAAGTGAATAAGCACAAGCTATTTTAACATTTCTTAATGGGAGGTTATAATGGCGACTGTAGATCAGCAAACGAAAAATGGTAGCAGCTTTGTTTAGCGGTACATCCTTTCAAGGTCAAAGTGGCGATCGCCTTGTCAGCAAAGTAGCAGGAGCTGCGATCGCGGCCTTATTCAAAAGTTCTGAAAAGGCAGAAGCCAACATCCGAGTCGAACCAGTAGCCAAACTCTTGCAGGGAAGCATCGACGGTTTCGACTTCGTTGGCAAAGGTATGTTGATGTACAACGGCCTGCGCATAGAAGTGATGGAACTCTACTTGCAAGCACTCTCCATTGATTTTGGGGCGATTTTTGCAGGAAGTGTGAAATTGCGGAAGCCTACCCAGGCAAATATGCGAGTAGTGTTAAGTCGATCGGATTTAACCACCTCATTCAATACACCTTTTGTAGTTGAAAAACTCCAGAAGCTGACTTACCAAGAGCAATCTCTGCATTTTCAAAACACTGAAGTCAGCTTCGGAACAGACAAATCAATTCGGCTTCAGTCCGAAATTACGATCGGCAATTCCAGCGAACCAGTCAAAATAGATATTACAGCTCAATTGCAAGTAGAAGACCGACGCAAAATCCAATTTGTCAACGTTACTTACGGCGGTGACGGGCAAGCAGTAGACTTGGCTCAAGCTATAATTGCCCACGTAAATAACTTGCTAGACTTAGACAAATTTTCCTTAGAGGGCACTCAACTGCGAGTAGACCGCTGTCGAGTTCAAAACGACGAGCTAGTTTTTTACGGTTGGGCTGGCATCGAACAGTTCCCCAAAGGGAAGCGCTAAGCCTCAGCCTGCTGAGGTTGGCAGACAAATCAAATTGGTTTGAGGAATTTTATAGCTCAACAAAACAACCCGCTCCGGCGGGTTTTGCCATTTTAGCCACAGTTTTTAAGCTGTCGCACTGCTAGCGTAAAGTCGATCTATATTCCGGCGTATTTCCAGAACTAATCTGTCGCGCATTTAATTCGTCAGCTACTGCGTACTTAAACTTTTGTGGCGTGATAATTTCTAGCGAGCCATCAAGCTTAAATTTAAATCCCAAATAGCTTATTCACTGCGATTTTATTCTCGCCTCAAAATCAGCACTCAGGTCGATGCGATCGCCCAAATTGTCTTGATAAAGTTAGAGTGTATTGGATGCAAAAACCGGGTTTGAGGGACAAAATTCTCTGGTAAAGGGCGATCGCGAAGATTGGAGAACCCGGTTGATGAGAGTCGCGAGGACGCAAGTCCTGTTAGAAAATAAATAACCCATAAAGAGGAAAAATGCTTGGATTTTATTTATTTGCTCTCTACCTCGCAGTCTTGTCCGTGTTTGCCGCGCCCAGCCGCCGCACGCCCGAGAAATGGTGGGTAGAAATCATCACAGATTTGCCCCAGTGTACCTACTATTTTGGCCCTTTTGACACCGACAAAGAAGCCTCCAGCCATACTCCGGGTTACATCGAAGACTTGGAAAGCGAGGGAGCCAAAAGAGTTAGCATCCGCATCAAACGGTGTCATCCTTCGGAGCTCACCATTTACGAAGATGAATTTTCAGAGAGTATCGCAGCTTAATGATTTTGAGTGTTGAGTTAACTGAAACCTCAACAATAATATTAACATTATCTTCTCCTAGTCCGCTGGGAGTGGACTTTGTATCTGTAGCAGCGACTTATACCATTTTTCTAAAGATCTGCTATGGATGAAATCCGAAGCCCCCCCGAACTCGCGGGGGGGTTGGGGGGGTAATATCTAGCGCTACTTTATGAAATTGGTATTACAGTCATCTGGCCTCAAACTATTCTCCACCAAAATGCAGATATTAGCCCGCATTTACTCTCAACAATTACCAGGGCTAAATCAGCATTGAGGACGATCCTATCAAGCTATTTGTCCTGATAGCTTAAGAACATTACAAACTACTTGTCTTTGGAGAGAGCTACTATGTTCGGACTTGATCTATTAGGTATGTACGTTGCTGCTTTCTGGATACTGACTCAACCTATGGGCAGTAGAAGTCGCCAGTGGTGGGTGGAAGTTGACACAGATTTACCCAAGTGCACCTATTATTTTGGGCCTTACGAAAGCAAGGATGAAGCTTCTAATAACACCAACGGCTACATCAAATATTTGGAGAAAAAAGGAACTAAAAACATTAGCATTAACATCAAGGAAGGTCGCCAACCCAGTCAGCTAACAGCTAGGGATGAGTCTTGAGAAAGTGGAACGAGCGAGTATGAATAGATCGATCGAGCTTGCATCCGATGCAGAGCGGGTTCACCAATATCGATAACTTCAGATCCAGGATATTTGTAAACCCGCCTCAACCCGACAGATGACTCGCTTTGGTTCTTGGTGTTGTCTAGTACGGGCAATGCAGGTTTTTTCAAAGTAGCGCTTGGCTTAAATTGCTCCGGGGATTAAAAGTGCGATTAGCCTGGATTTTTTCATAGCATTCGCGCTCTAGGGCGGTGAGTTCTTTCGGCGGCACGATCGCAATTTTTACCAACAAATCAGTCCGCTCATCCTTTTTCGGTTTCGGCCATCCTTTCCCCCGCAACCGCAAAGATTGACCCGATCGCATCCCGGCCGGAAATTTGACAGTTATCATACCTTCAGGCGCCGGCACTTCAATAGAAGCTCCCAACACCGCTTCGTCGGGAGTTATCGGCACTTCGCAGACCAAATTCTCTCCCTCAAACTGGAAGAAAGCGTGAGGCAAAACTTCGAGTTTTAGGTACAAATCTCCCTGCTGCTTCGTGTACTGGTCAACTTGACCCTTGCCTTTCACCCGAATTTTGCTGCCGGTTTTCACTCCCGCAGGAATCGAAACTTCCCCCGTGGCGACTCGCTTGGAAGTGCCGCGAAAAGCTTCCCCCAGAGTCAAGGAAATCGCCACCTCGGTGTCGCCAGAGCTTCCTACGGTGCGGTTTTCGTACCCCGCGAAATCTTCAAATCCGCCAAAATTGGTGGGCCCACCAGTGCTAGTGCGGTACTTGCTATAATTCCACTGGCCGTTGCGGCCGGCCCCCGCACTGCTGCCGGCCGCGCGGCCGAGCAAGGCGTTGATAAATTCGTCAAAACTGCCGTACTGGCTGAAGTCAACGCCACCAAAGTCTACAGTCGTACCCGCCCCCGCCCCGCCCGGCCATCCGCCCGGAGTGGCTCCTGCTTGCTTCCAGTATTGACCGTATTGGTCGTATTTTTGGCGTTTTTCTGGGTCTGATAGCACTTCGTAAGCTTCGTTTACTTCTTTAAAACGAGCTTCGGCTTCTTTATTCCCCGGGTTCATGTCCGGGTGATATTTCCGGGCTAGTTTGCGAAAAGTTTTTTTAATTTCGTCTGAACTGACGGTTTTGTTGAGTCCCAAAATAGCATAATAGTCTTTAAAATCTGTTGCAGCCATTAAGTAATCCTCTCTTTATTAGTTATTAGTTGTTAGTTGTTAGTTGTGAGAAAGAATAAATCCCAAATTAGCAGGATGGCGAATTATAGAAACTGCCAAGACGGTGAGGAGGTTCTTAATTACTGAAACCCTTACCGAAGATTGCTTCTTTCTTCTTCCTTCTTCAAATTATAGGTTATCAAAGGTTTGGACTCGATCGAGTTCGGTTGTTGCTTGCGGGACATCGCAATTTCCGCACCTCGCTGCTGTTGGAGATTTTGAGGAGTTGTGCGTCGTTTGGATTTTGGCGTGGCGCCGAGAGCTGATGAGAGTGCGGGGATAGTTGAGGCGAGCCGGAAAAAGCTGATCCACGCAAGTTGGCCCGATCGCCCGTTGGGTTGACGCCAGCGAGGGCGATCGATCTTTTTTTGCTCTTTTCTGCGGTACTGGGTGCGATCGAACTTTCGATCTGAGATTTTCTACTCAATACAAATCCTAGCACGTTCCGATCGGCGAGTTCTATCGAAGCTGCTGGCTGCATTTTGACGCTATCATACCCTAAGCCGCGCAGTAATTCAACAACCTTTTGAGATATCTTTTCCTAATTCCAGATCTGTCCTATACAATCTTATTATTATAGACTCTGCGTAGATTTAAGTCAACAAAACATCACAAGAACCAAAAAAAATAATTACTTTGTTAACTAGAATACACACAACTCGAAAAATTAAGATAGGATGGTAACTCAATAAGTTATTAACGCTACCAGGGTGCTAACATGATTGATTATTTGCTGAGTTGGCCTTGCGGATGCTGCGACGATTGGAAAGATAGTTCCGAGAGTTTTATTGTGATCAGAAACGGGCAGCGCATTTGTCACTCGTGTTACGATCGCAAATACAAGAATCAGAAGCTATCCGCCAGACGCAGGCGATCGAACATATCTATATCACCGCAGACCGTAACAGAGACTGTGCCTTATTAATGCGCCTGAGTTTGAAGAAAGCCAAGTATTTCAACAACCTTGTATCAGCAGTTACAATTAATAATCAACTAAAAGAATCATCATTAGTCATCAGTCATCGGTCATTGGCGATCTGTCACTAATTTATTTATTTATCCTCAGTCACTGGCTGGCAGATAACAGATTTTAACTTAAGAAACTAATGACTGACGACTAATGACTAATGACTAATAACTAAATGATAGTTCCATCAGGAATCGTGGCGTTTTTCAGGACTACGACAATGCCACTGCGGATGTAAAAACCTTGGCTTTCGCGGTTGGATTCTTCCACTCGGTCTTTATTAATGATTTGAACATTACGGCCGATGCGGGCATTTTTATCCACAATCGCGCGGCGAATTGTAGTATCTGCACCGATACCGAGGGCGACGCCGCCGTGATCCAAATTTGAATGCCTTTCAGCGTCTGGTTCGTAGAAGTCAGCACCCATAACCAGGGTATCTTGAATCGTACATCCAGCTTCAATGCGCGATCGAACTCCCAACACAGAATGGTCGATGCGGCACTGTTTGAGAATGCAGCCTTCAGCAATAATCGATTCAGTTACGTGAGTATCTAAGAGCTTAGTCGGCGGCAAGAAACGCGGGCGAGTGTAAATCGGCGCCTTTTCATCGTAGAAACTGAAAGGAGGCTTAGGCTGTTTTGTCAGCGCCAAGTTAGCATCATAAAAAGCCTCAATGGTTCCGATATCTTCCCAGTAATCGTCAAACAAATAAGCTTGAACGTTGTGGTCTTTTGAAGAATTCGGAATAATCTCTTTACCAAAATCAGTTTGGTTGGGAGATTCTTTCAGAAGTTTAATCAAAACTTCTTTTTTGAAGACGTAAATCCCCATCGAAGCAATGTAAGGGCTTTCCTGAGCCTGCTGCGCGGTCAGTCCCAGTTTAGTAGTATCCACCTGCATTTGTTTGAGCGCATCGCCTTTTGGCTTTTCGCTGAAAGAAACAATGCGGCCGTTGTCGTCGATTTTCATCAAACCAAAATCCGAGGCCCGCTTCTCGTCCATTGGTAAAACCGAGAGGGTGATATCGGCGTTGGTTTCCCGGTGTCTCTCCACAAACTTCTGGTAGTCCATGCGGTAGAGGTGGTCGCCTGAGAGAATCAAGTATTCGTCAACATCCCACTGTTCTAGCCGCGAGATATATTGGCGAACTGCGTCGGCTGTCCCTTGAAACCAGTTGGTGTTTTCCTGGGTTTGCTGGGCGGCGAGCACTTCGACAAATCCTTCGGTAAAGCCTGAAAAATGGTAGGTACGAGAGATATGGCGGTTCAGGGATGCGGAGTTGAATTGGGTGAGGACGTAGATTTTGAGTATTTCGGAGTTGATGCAGTTGCTGACAGGAATATCGATGAGGCGATATTTGCCTGCGAGGGGAACTGCGGGTTTGGCTCGCAGTTTGGTTAGGGGGTAGAGGCGGGTGCCGACACCGCCACCGAGGATGATGGCTAAGACTTTTTTCAAGGAACTTTCTCCCTAGGATCTATGAACTCTCCAAGTCCAGTGTCCGATGGTGAGGGCTTCTTGACAAGGGGGGGAGCGAGGAAGTTTTTAGTGAGGAGTTCAGTCGCTTGCACAGAAACCGGGTTGTTTAATCCCAATACTTCGTTCAAACCCTGAATAACAGTTAAAAAACCGGGTTTATAAGAGTTGGAGTGCGTCGGGGACTGGAGTTATCAGTTTTGAGTTGTGAGTTAAAATGCTCATCAATCAATAATGGATATTTTCAAAAGTTGGGAGTTGTGAGTTAAAAGACCCATCAGTAAATAAGGGCAGTTTAAGGAAAGAATAAGGTTCGGGGTTTTGGCTGTAGATTACAATTTTTCTCGTTAATTCCCGGTTCTGGCAATTTTTCCATCTTGCGCTCGATCGCCCTGTTGTTCTGGTTCGAGTTGAGTTTCTGCACTGTTCCTCCGCTAGCGCTCTGTTTTTGACCCAATAGCGCTGTTGTTCTGCTTGAGTTGGAACTCGTTCTTTTTGCTGGCGTTCCTCTTCTGTAAGTTTGTCGGACTCCACAGCAGTCAGGACACGCCGCCCGTCGGGGCGATAAATTTCTAGGGTAGAATTAGTTTTAAATCTGAGTTTGACTGCTAATTTGTGTGAGATGTGACGATCGGTCGATCGACAAAACTTGACAAAGTGTCTATTCTCTACCAAAAGCTAGATCCCCTAGAAACCTCTGCTACTGTAGCCTAAGCCGTAAAAGCTAGGAAAAGTGTATGCAAATTCAAACGCCTGACTGGGTTAAACACGCCGTATTCTACCAAATATTCCCCGATCGCTTCGCCAAAAGCAAAGAACCCCGCAAACGCCTGCTGCAAAACTTCATGTGGGAAGAATGGCACGAAATCCCCACCCTCCAAGGGTACAAAGGTGGCGACTTGTGGGGCGTCATGGAACAGCTAGACTACCTGCAAGACTTAGGCATAAACGCAATTTATTTCACCCCCATATTTCAGTCAGCCAGCAATCACCGCTACCACACCCACGACTACTATCAAGTCGATCCAATGTTGGGCGGGAATCCAGCGTTTAAAGATCTGCTAGATGCCGCCCACGAGCGCAACATCAAAATCGTCCTCGACGGCGTATTCAACCACGCCAGCCGCGGCTTTTTCTTCTTCCACGACATCCTCGAAAACGGCCCCCATTCTCCTTGGCTGGATTGGTTTCAAATTGAAGGCTGGCCGCTATCCGCCTACGACGGCAATTTTCCAGCTAATTATGCCGGTTGGGACGGGAATAGAGCCTTGCCTGTATTCAATCACGACAATCCAGAAGTGCGAGAATACATCATGGAAATCGCCGAATACTGGATTAAATTCGGCATCGACGGCTGGCGGCTGGACGTTCCTTTTGAAATTAAAACTCCGGGATTTTGGCAGGAATTTCGCGATCGAGTCAAAGCAGTTAATCCCGAAGCTTACATTGTCGGCGAAGTTTGGGAAGATGCCAGAGAATGGCTCGATGGCACTCAATTTGACGGGGTGATGAATTATCTTTTTGCGGCGCCGACTATTGCTTTTGCCGCAGGCGACAGAGTAGATTTAGCTCAAATAGAAGGCCGCTCTTATCATCCCTATCCGCCGCTGTTTGCTAAAGAGTATGGCGACAAAATTCAGCACGTTTTGGAACTTTATCCCTGGCCGATACAGCTAACTCAACTCAATTTGTTGGCCAGTCACGATACAGCCCGGTTGCTCTCAATTGCTGGAGGCGATAAAGCTAGCGTCGAACTCGCTAATTTGCTGCTATTAACTTTTCCTGGAGCTCCCAGCATTTACTACGGTGATGAAGTTGGTTTACCCGGTGCTCTAGATCCTGATTCTCGCCGTAGTTTCCCCTTAGAAGCTCACTGGGAAATGGATGTTTTAGATTATCACAAGCAGTTGATTGCTTTGCGGCACAAATACCCTGCCCTTCGCACTGGAGATTACCAAATTCTGTTTGCTGAGGGAACCGTTTACGTTTTTGCCCGAATTTTGGGGGATGAGGAAATAGTGGTTGCTGTCAATGTCGCGACCGAACAAGCTAATATTAGCTTTGAGGTAGCTAATTTGAAATCTCCTCACGATAAATTGCTGTTCGGTAAAGGTGAGTTTGTTTGGAAAGGTGAAGGGGAAACTCGGCATTTAGAATTGATGCTGCCCGCGCGATCGGGCTTGATTTTAGGTTCGGGTAATTAGTTTAAAATGTAGGGTAAGGTGCGCTGTGGCGCACCGCACCCAAGGTTAATGGATGATATTATGTCCGCTACAACCACCATCATAAGATTGGTTTGATTGCGGGTCAGTAATAGGACATAAGATAAAAACACCAGTTTGATTATGCTGCAACCAATGCAGGCATTAGCACCGCATCAATGATATGGATAACGCCATTGTCGGCAAGAATATCTGGAGTGAGGACTTTAGCATCATTGATTTTAATGCCGTCAGAAGTGTCAATTCCTACCACAGAACCTTCCACTGTTTCAGCGGAACTTAGTTCGACAAAGTTATCTGTTAGTACCTCACCAAACAGAATGTGATAGGTGAGAATTTTCTTGAGTTTGGGTATGTCTTCCATCCAAGAGGCAATAGTGTTCGTAGGAATTTTGGCAAAGGCCTCGTCAGTTGGTGCTAAGACTGTATAGGGGCCAGGACTTTGCAATAAATCTAACAAGCCGGCCGCTTCCATAACAGTGACGAGTGTTCTGAAAGAGCCGGCATTGGTGGCAGTCTCGATAATATCAGCCATGATGTTTTTCAGGAGTGGAAATAGCAGAAATTGATTCGGAAGCGACGATCATTTTAGCAATTTACAGATAGCACAAAATGACTCGGAGGTATGATGATTATTTTAGCTATTATAAGTTACTTGGGTTGCCGGCCCAGATGGTTGAGGGCGATCGACTATCAGTCAAAGCCCGATCCCAGTATCCCCGCCATTGCGGAAAAACTGCTGGAGAATCTCTCCGGGCTTCCTGTCCCAAGTGTCCACGTGTTCGTAGATTAAGCCCTCTTTATCCAGCTTGTATGTAGAATAGCCGTTGAAGAAGATCCGAGCTTTCCAGGGTACGCGCAGGACGCCGCGAACTGTCCAATTTGCCACAATAGTATCAGGGGCTGTCTGACCTACGTCGTGCAGGTCGAAGTAAATCTCGCTGAAAAATAGCTGCCCGTGAAATCGCAGAGTCCAAAAGATAATGCGATAGTTGATTTTTCCTTTAAATTTGTTAACAGGGTCTTGAAAATAAACATCTTTTGTGTAGATGTTGTAGGAGATGTCTTTCTCGAAAAGCGTCGGGAGCTCCGCTTTCAGGATGCCTACTGTTTGTTCTGCCTGCATTTGATATTATTCGATAGTGCTGGAGCTACCACCTTGTGACAGTATTAATTTATAAGTTTAAATGAATAATCTCGATCGGCAGCAGAAGCATCCAAAACTTGATACTTCTCATTATATTGTCCGCGCCGGCCTTTCTGCTGACCCAGACTTGCGACATCGAAACATTGGCACAGATTTGACAGAACACCCCCACTCCTCTGACATTCTCGCAGAAATCACCAGCAGCAAGCTGTTGATGGTAGATAGCCGTCGGCGGAACGGTCTAATTTTGATTAAACCCTTCCACGCGGAGTTTGCCGGGCCTGGGGCTGCCGTTGGAGGTGCTTTTGATGTTGACTCGCAGCAGGCGATTCCTGTGGGCGATTTTTGTTTGGTTTGTCCTGTATCGGCAGCAGACAGACAGAAAGCTTTTGGAATTCGGCGGCATTGGGTGCGGTTAACGGAACAGTTAACGGCAAAGCCTGTAGCTTTGGAACGCGCACAAATGCTTTTAACTCAGTTTGAACAATATTTTGATTCGGAAACGGCGGCACAAATTCCCGATCGAGCTTTAGCGCTTTTAGTCGGTGTATTTCCCCAAACCATTCGGGCGGCACGATAGCTCGATCGTTAAAAATTACCAGGTAATTTGCTGATTTTTTTACCACGCTCCGGCTTTTTTGTCAAGTCAAAATCGCAGCGATGCGATCGCAAGTTCGCTGATTTTCCTCGGGACTCCCCACTGTAATTCGCAAACCTCCTCCAGTGTGCCGAATTAAAGTACCTTGCTCTTTTAACTGCTGCATGATTTGTTGGTGTTCCGGTTCTGGCGATTCGCCCTCAGCCGCTTTCACTCGCAGATAAACGAAGTTCGCCGCACTCGGCCAAACTTGCAATTTTTGATGCTGAGTTAGCGCTGTAATTAATTTGGCTCTTTCTGAGATAATTTCGGGAATTACTGCTAGTAATAACTGCCGTTGTGCTAGGGCAAACTCTGCCGCGGTTTGCGAGAAACTGGGGAGGTTGTAGGGGAGGCGAATTTTTTCTAAGGTGGCTGTGAGTTGGGGATGGGCGATCGCATATCCGACTCTCATTGACGCTAGTCGAAATGCTTTGGAAAATGTTCGCAAAATTATCCAATTCGGGTGCTGTTGCAATCTGTCTGCTAAGGTATTTTGGCTGAATTCAAAATAGGCTTCGTCAATTACTACTAAAATATCTTCGGGCAAACTTGACAACCATTCTATTTCATCGGTTGTTAAAGCATTGGCTGTGGGGGAGTTGGGATGGACGACAAAGACGACGCGCACGGGGGGATTTTGATTTTGGTCGTTAGCGCAGCCCGCCCCTACGGGGGCTACGCCAACGGAGAGGATCGCTCTTTTTGCTGCATTGATGTCGATTTCAAAATTCTGCTCTTGGCGCGGAACACTCACAACGGGAATGCCGAGGGTTTGGGCAATAATTCCATACATCGAAAAGGTGGGATTGGCGACCAAAATTGAGCCCGCGCCGCCCAAACAAGTAGCTATTAAGAGCGATCGAATTAGTTCGTCGGAACCGTTACCGACAGAAATATTGTCGGCTGTAATGCCGTTTTTTGGGACTTTGACCCCCCCTAGCCCCCCCTTGTTAAGGGGGGGGACAGGAATAGATTCTGTGATCGATTCGTTGACGTATTGAGCGATCGCCTGTTTGAGTGCTGCGTGGCCTCCGTCGGGATAGCGATTTGTCTCAATTAACTGCTGGTAAGTCCAAGCTAGCTTTTGTTTTAATTCTTGTGGCAAATCATAAGGGCATTCGTTGGTATCGAGGCGATCGAGTACACTTTCCGAGTGCGCTGATTCTGTTGATGCGCCGCCCGGATGGGGAGTGTAGGCGGTAAGTTGGGCTAAGTCTTTTCGGATAAAAGGCAGCATGGTAAGATTTTATGTCTGAGATTGTAGATGATGTAATTACGATTTGGTTTGCCAGTATATAAGATAATTAGTCATTAGTTTATGATATCTAGCGTATAAATTCTTGATTGTCATCAATAACTAATGACTGCTGACTAATGACTGCTGACAAACGACTAATCACTATTTTAATCGCGCCACAAAGCGATCCCGCCCAATAAACCGCTCACATTCGGTACTATTTTAACCTGCGTCGGCAAAGCGAAAACAATTTTTTTTGTATTGCCGCCGCCGATGTAAAGGCGATCGCAGTTAAAGAGATTTTGCAGACAGACTAGCGCTTTTTCGAGACGGCGGTTCCACCTTTTAGCACCTACGCTATCTAATGCCGATCGCCCTAATTGCTGTTCGTAAGTTTCTCCTTTGCGAAACGGGTGATGTCCTAACTCTAGATTTGGCACCAAGATACCATCGACAAATAAGGCAGAACCGAAACCAGTGCCGACGGTAACTACTAATTCTACCCCCATCCCAGCAATTGCTCCCAATCCTTGAATGTCGGCATCGTTCGCCACTCGCACGGGTTTTCCCAAACGATCTTTGAGGGTAGTTGCTAGGTCAAAATCTATCCAAGACGGATCTAAATTAACTGCTGTTTTGATGACGCCGTGACGCACAACACCGGGAAAACCCACAGATACTCGGTCAAATTCGCCTTGTCCGCTGGCTAAAGAGGCGATCGCCTCTAGTATGGGTTCCGGCTTCGGTGGCTGAGGCGTTTCTAAACGGCTGCGTTCCGTTTGGGGTTGACCTTCAGCGTCCAAAACCATAACTTTGATGCCGCTTCCACCAATGTCAACGGCTAAGGTGCGAGTCGATTTATCTTGTTCAGTCATTT
>JBDTEI010000132.1:0-8763 GCA_039922675.1 Microcoleus sp. | reverse complement strand
GCACTGACGAAAGTTAAGCCTGCAGGCAGCGGATCTTGAATTAGGACGCTTTGGGCGCTGTCTGGCCCGTTGTTTGTGGAGGTAATAGTGTAGGTAATGTTGCTGCTGGGTAGGGCGTACAGCGGGCCTTTTTTAACAATGGAAACATCGGCTACGAGTTTAGGCGGATCTATACTTTGGACGATGACATTGTTAACTTCGTGAATGTTTGTGTTTCCCCCTGTCGAAGCAGCAAAGCCAAATTTAAAAGTAGGTGGCACTGCTCCGTTTATGGTGGCCAAATTTGATATGTCGATCAGTGTTTCACCCGCATCAAATGTGCCGTTACTGTTCATGTCTACGGCAACTGTCAGACGGTTAGGTGTTGCTGAAGTCGTCGGGAATAAGGTAACTTGAACGGTTCTTTTAGCCTCAGCGCGAATGGTTGTATCTTTATTGTCTATCCCAATGGAAACGCCGGTCAAAGTGTTAGTTAAAAGACTAGAACCTAAAAAATTATAATTGTCGGTTGGGATTGTGCTTGCCCTGCCTCTAAGTCCTACTGCATCAGGTAGCGGGCCCGTGCCGCCCTGTTTTCCAGCAATAGTGCTAGAATAATTGCCAAACTCGTCTAATCCGACACCTAAATAACCTCCTACAATACCGGGTGAATTTGAATTAGTATTTTGAGCATAGCCAAGAGAGCCACCAAAGCCTCCGGCTGCTGTTGGCGTAGCTGTTCCGTCAATGAGGAAAAAACTAATCCCATCCGCACCAAGCAACGGGCCCCCCGGAGGAGGGACAGTACCTCTATTATAGGCAAAGAAATCAAAGGTAACTCTCAGACCTTCAGTGGCCGATATGGGGTTATTGTAGATGACAAAAGCTGCTTGGTTTAATTGATTTGATGTTAATCTCAAAGTACCTGTTCCGAGTGCATCGCCAGTCCCTAAAGCAGGAATAACGCCGCTGGCGTTTGGTGTACTACCTGCGGTTAAGCCTGGGTTAGCTGTAGAGGTGTTGCCAACTCCATATATCCAAGGCCCGATTACGGTTGAATTTTTAAATTCTTCAGCAGCTAAGGTAGCCAGAACGGATGTGTAGTTTTCTAGGACTTCTTTTTCAAAGGCTAGTTCGGCATTGATTTGTCCTGTGGTAATTTCTAATTTCCAGTCGCCTCCTAGTGCTGCGCTTCCAGTTGGGTTTTGGGATGCTGCAATATTTGCTCCGGTGAATTCCCTAATTTTTTGTATGAATTTAAGGCCGGATTTGCCTGCTGCTATGTTACAGCCGTAAAGTAGAATGCTGGCGGATTCGCTGAGGGATTTTCCCCACTGCTGCAATTGGTTGCTGTAGGTTTCTAGGTTGTCAAGATTCAGTTCTGTAGAGCCGATCGCGATTGCTGCTTCTCGGCCGTGAGATACTACGTGCAGGCTGTTGATGTTGTGGCGCTGACCCAAAATTTCGGTGATTTGGTCGATCGCCTCTCTGGTTTGACTGAGTATAAATACTTCCGTTCCTGCTTTGATCCCGCCGATCAATTGCCGGTAGTTTTCTACTCTGGAGTCAACCACCACTAGAGATTTTTTGGCTTCCGGCTCTGCTTGAGAGCGGGCTCCTGCAAAAAAAAAGTTGTTTTTAGTGACCATATTTTTAGATTTAAGTATTTTGACCGCTGACAACTGCGACATTTTGGGGATCATTTTCATTATTCGTTGATTTACTTATCCGTTCTAACTTACCCCTTTAAAAAACATCGATCAACAACAAAATATAAATTTTTAATAAGTTTTCTTAAACCGAAAAATTAATACTTACGTGTTTTTTTGTTGAATTTAAATTTTTAGACCAAATTGGACTGGGAATGCTGTGGCGCCGAAGCTGCCGCCTAATGACTACTCAACGCAAAGCTTTGATATGCAAAGGTTTTCATAATTTGACTGCTACAGTTAAGTCTTGTTTTTTTGAGCGTAGACTGTGCCATAAAATTGAAAGCGCGATCGCCCGCCATACAAAATCCGGCTTGAATACCCCTTTTATTTTTTAGTCTCTCTGGACTCGAACGCCAGTTGCTGCAAGATCCGTTTCAAGCGTTAAGTTTTATAAAGGGGGGTTCTTAACCCGGATTGAATATTACTTACGCATGACTGAAAAAAAAGCAATAATTTAGGTGACACGAGCGTAGTCAGTGCGGATAAAAGTATTATTTGTAACCGACGCTTTACCGTAAATCCACTGAAAAATCTGTTTTCGAGAATTGGAAAGTTTTTAATTGTAGATTCGATTTACTGCTGTTGGTGGCTTGACATTGCTGCTAAACGAACTGAAAAAAGTTGCCTCAAAAAATGTCACAATGACCGCTAAAACATACAAAAATTAATATTAAAAAAAATCAGGATTTGTGGTGTTGACAATATTTGTTAATTTATGCTATATGATAGCTAGTTTATGCTGCGAACAGCGCTGAAACATCGCAGGATTGGGGGCAAAAATGAGACGAGTAATTGCATAAATTTTTGATGAATGCGTAAACCGCAAATGTAAGGCAGATCGACGCAGATACAATGCAGATACATTCACCCCCAATCCCGCGCTCGTTAAACCTTAATATCGAGTTCGCGCACTAAAAAAGCCCATTCATCTGCCAATTCTTCAATGATTTTTGCAGTGGGTTTGCCGGCACCGTGTCCCGCTTTAGTTTCGATCCGAATTAACACCGGCTTTTCTCCTGCGTGGGTTTCTTGCAAAGCCGAAGCAAACTTGAAACTGTGGGCCGGAACTACTCTGTCGTCGCGATCGGCAGTTGTAATCATTGTCGCCGGATAAGCCGTTCCCGGTTTGAGATTGTGCAGCGGAGAATAGCCGTGAATCGTGGGAAATTCTGCGGGATTGTCCGGGGAACCATACTCAGAAATCCAAGCCCAACCAATGGTAAATTTGTGGAAGCGCAACATATCTAACACACCGACAGCCGGCAGCGCTGCGCCGAACAATTCCGGCCGCTGAGTCATGCAAGCCCCTACTAATAAACCGCCGTTGCTGCCACCTGCGATCGCCAATTTAGCCGGTTTGGTATACTTATTTTCGATCAACCATTCAGCAGCGCTGATAAAGTCATCAAACACGTTTTGCTTCTTCAACTTTGTACCTGCTTGGTGCCAGGATTCGCCGTACTCACCACCGCCCCGCAAACAGGCTGTGACATAAACTCCGCCCATCTCCAACCAAACCACCCTGCTAACAGAAAAACTCGGAGTCAGCGAGATGCCAAAACCACCGTATCCGTACAGGTATGTGGGGTTGTTGCCATCTAGCTGCAAGCCTTTCTTGTGTGTGATAAACATCGGTACTTGTGTACCATCTTTGCTGGAATAAAATACTTGCTTTGTCTCGTAATCCTCGGGATTAAAATCGACATTTGGTTTCCGATAAATCGTGCTTTCATCTGTCACCATGTTGTAGCGGTAAATCGTGTTAGGTGCGGTGAAGCTGGTGTAAGCATAAAAGCTTTCCGTGTCATGCCGCTTGCCGCCGAATCCTCCCGCAGAACCGATTCCCGGCAAGGCGACTTCTCGCACGAAAGAGCCATCTAAGTTGAATATTTTAATCTGAGTGTAAGCGTCTTTCAGGTAGGAAGCGACAAATTGATTGTTAAGGAAGCCAATACCTCCGAGGGTTTCGGCTGCCTCGGGGATGATTTCTGCGAACTTCCCTTGACTGTCATCGCCCGCGAGGGACGAGGGAGGAGGGTTGTTAGTGTCGATCGCAATTACGCGGCCCAGCGGAGCATTCAAATCTGTTTGAAACCAGAAAAGCGAGCCTTCGTTGTCGATGAAACTGTACTCGGCCTCGAATTGGTTAATTAGTTCAACAACGCTTGATTCTGGCGCGGTTAAATCCTTGTAAAAAAGCAAGTTTTTTGTTTCAGTTCCCTGCCAAACTGATACAATTAAGTAGCGGCCATCTTCGGTGACGCCGCCGCTAAATCCCCATTCTTTCTCGTCGGATCGCTCGTAGATTAATACATCTTCAGATTGGGGCGTACCGATTTGGTGGTAAAACAGTTTTTGGTAATAGTTAACATCTTCGTGTTTGGTTTTTTCGTTAGGTTCGTCGTAGCGGCTGTAAAAAAAGCCTTTGCCGTCGTGCGTCCAGGATGCTCCTGAGAATTTAAGCCATTTTAAATGGTCTGATAAATCTTCGCCGGTTTCCACATTGCGAACTTTCCATTCCTGCCAGTCGGAGCCGGAAGTTGACAAACCGTAGGCCATAAGTTTGCCGTCTTCGCTGATAGATATGCCACCGAGAGCAACGGTTCCGTCTTCTGAGAGGGTGTTGGGATCAATTAATACTTTTGGTTCGCCATCGAGGGATGGTAAAGTATAAAGTACAGATTGATTTTGCAAGCCATCATTCTTGTAATAGAAATAGCGATCGCCCTGTTTAAAAGGTATGCCGTATTTCTCGTAATCCCAGAGTTTAGTCAGGCGCTGTTTGATTTTTTCCCGCGCCGGAATCTGGCTGAGGTAGCCAAAGGTGACTTGGTTTTGGGCTTCCACCCAGGCTTGAGTTTCCTGCGATTCCGGGTCTTCCAGCCACCTGTAGGGGTCGGATACTTGGACGCCGTGGTAATCGTCAGTTTGTTCGGTTTTGCGGGTTGTGGGGTAGCTTAAAGGGCGATCGAATTTGGTCATATTTTTTCACTGTCAGTAACT
This sequence comes from Microcoleus sp., assembly GCA_039922675.1. Taxonomy (GTDB): domain Bacteria; phylum Cyanobacteriota; class Cyanobacteriia; order Cyanobacteriales; family Microcoleaceae; genus Microcoleus. The sequence continues at coordinate 4,069 of JBDTEI010000132.1, read as the reverse complement.
TTGTTTAGTTTAACCTTTTTTGCAAATTTGCGATTACGTTCTTCAGCCTCGTCGAGCGCACAGCTTTGGAATCTAGCAACACTTCGGACAGTTTCACGGCTGATACATCAATACAGTTCAGTTAACAATTGTCATTGCGAGGAACGAAGCAATCGCAGAGTCTATTTTTTAAATTTCTGTTACTCTCTTGAGGTCTTATTTGAACTTTATTGACTTATATATGGGACTAGAAACCCGGTTTCTACGAGTTTTGTATTGAGTGACGATAAATATACAAAAAAACCGGGTTTATTGGGTAAACCTAGTTAAATTAGCCCGAGCAAATTTGCAATTAATCCAATTCCCTCCTTCCTTCCAAAGCGCGAGCCAAAGTTACTTCATCTGCATATTCCAAATCTCCCCCCATCGGCAAACCAAAAGCTATCCGTGTAACCTTGGTAAAAGGTTTCAATAAATGACCGATATAAAGAGTAGTAGTTTCGCCTTCCACGCTGGGACTAATCGCAATAATTACTTCACTAATTTTTTGCTGGCTGACGCGCCGAACTAATGGTTGAATGTTCAATTGTTCCGGGCCAATTCCATCCATCGGCGAGATAACACCGCCAACAACGTGATATTTTCCGATGTATTCCCGCGTTTTTTCTAGCGCGATTACGTCGCGGGATTCTGAGACTACACAAATAGTAGAACTGTCACGGTTAGTGTTGCGGCAAATGTCGCAAACAGGTTCAGCAGATAAGTGAAAGCATACCTTACAAAAACCTACTTGTTTTTTGGCATCAATCAAAGATTGAGCTAGGGCTTGCACGTCTTCTTCCGGTCGCTTTAAAATATGCAAAGCCAGCCGCTGTGCCGTTTTTGGGCCGACTCCGGGTAAGCGCTGCAATTGTTCGATTAAACGGGCTAAGGGTCGAGTGTACATGAAGTTCAGTTGACAGTTGACCGTTGACAGTTGAGGGCGACCTCTACCTAGAAGGAAGAGGATTGGAGTAATGAATAGTCTGATTTTAATTTCTCACCTTTAGGGGATCTGGCTTTAAACCAATTGTTTCTGGTTGAAAATTAAAACATGGTAATTGGTAATTGCTAATTAACAACTGACCATTGACTACTGACTGCTGACTACTGACTGCTGACTAATTAGCCTCCGCTGATTTTAGCTTTGTAGCCCAATTTTTTCAGAATTTCTGCTAGTTTTTGTCTGTGTTCGCCTTGAATTTCAATTTCATTGTCTTTAACTGTACCACCTGTGCCGCATTGGGCTTTTAGCTGCTTGGCTAAGTCTGCTAAAATTTCCGGTTTTCCCTGAAATCCGCTAATCACTGTAACTGTTTTGCCACCGCGTCCTTTTCGGGATGCTTCGACTTTCAGATTTTGTTGATTTGGAGGAACTTCGGCAACTCCCCGTTCGAGGGCTGCTGAGTTGTCAGTGTTGCCAAATTCGGAGTAAACTACTCGTTTGCTGTCGGTTGTTTTGTTGTCAGAATCTTTGCGTTTGGATGTACTCATAGTAGTTTGGGTTTGAAGTTTTAAGTTTTTAAGTAAAAAATATCTTGGCGAAACTGGGACTTGGTAATGTTGAGGCAACTGGTATTAACAAGCATAATCCTATGTGACATGATATCATAATGTTATTCTGAGTGCAGCGAAACATCTCGATCGCCCTACGCGACATACATGAAAAACCGATCGCACGCCGCACTGCCACGCCCTCGATCGCCACTAAATTTTTTAGCCGCGCTATAATATTCAAAATTGTCGATCGAGCAAAAAGCAATGGTAGATCCAGTCAGCGCCGGTTTGGTTTGGGTGTTAGTGTCACCTATTTTGGCAGAATTGGGAAAATCCGCTTTAGATGACTACGTTAAAGATTTTTTTAAAGGTTGTATTAAAGATGTGGAAGGACTGGCGAAAAAGCCTTTTGCTCAAAATGCTGTTCGCGAAGCCCTGAAATCCTTTACTATATTGTTCGAGCAGGAATTAGGGCAATCGGACTTAGATAAAGAACAAATCCGGGAATACCTGCAACCTTTACACCAATTTTTCAAACAACCTGATGTCAGGCAAGTTTTGGGCAGTGCGTTTCAAGGGAATTGTCAATATTTAGACACTGGTATCTTAGCTCAGAATTGGCAAATTTTGCGCTTGCAACATCCGGTGAGAAAGATTTTGCCCACCTTGACTCGGATTGTACCAGCTAATCTTTTTCAGGAGCAATCAGTTGCCTCGCTTCCCGATACATTTAGTTGGGAACAAGTGGCAGAAAAATATCTAAAAAGTGTTAAACTAATTATACAGCAAAATGCCGAACTGCGACAAATTCTCAACACAAATCAATTTGCCAGTATGGATCGCAGTCTTCAAACACTTGCTCCGATTCCGGCTGAATTTAATTTAGCAAGTTACCAAGAAGGACTACGAGAACAATATGAATATTTGGATTTAGGTAATTTAGATACTCGATCGGGAGAATACGAACGACAACTAACAGTTAAAGAAATATTTATTGCCCAAAACGCGCGATCGTGTCAAGAATATTTGCCGAAAGATTATGAATTACCCAAGGAGTTTCAAAAGTTATTGCGGGAACGGGGAGACATTGCAGCAGAAGTCAGTCAACAAGATTTGGAACGCTACCAAAAAGCTTACACTCAACAGCAAATGCGATCGGTTATTGAAGTAATTGATGATATCAATTACCCTTATATCGTAATTCTCGGCGATCCGGGTTCAGGCAAATCTACGCTGTTAAAATATTTGGCGCTTCAGTGGGCAAAATTGTCTGCAAATGAATTGTCATCTCAACCAATTCACTTACTGATTGAATTGCGAAAGTACAACCGCAGTCGAGATGAAAAAGAGTGCCGTAATTTCCTAGAATTTATCGAGTGCGGTTCTAGTTGGATCGGGCATTTAAATAAATCTATCCTGCACGAATGGCTGCAAGCTGGCCGCGCTGTCGTGATGTTTGACGGGTTAGATGAAGTGTTCGAGGTGGAAAGACGAAATCGAATTGTTGACCAAATTCATAACTTTACTCAAACCTATCCAAAGGTGAAAGTGCTTGTCACTTCTCGGATTATTGGCTACCAGCAGCAACGACTAAAAAACGCTGAATTTCATCACTTCATGCTGCAAGATTTTGAACTGGAACAGATTAAAGATTTTATCCAAAAGTGGCATGATTTGACGTTTACAGACAGATTGAAAAAAGCTGCAAGTTTAGAAAGATTGGATAAAGCAATTTCGGAATCGAGGGCGATTCTAGAATTAGCCGGAAATCCTCTGTTGCTGACGATGATGGCAATTCTGAATCGCAATCAGGAGTTGCCGCGCTTTCGAGCTAAACGCTATGAAGAAGCTTCAAAAGTGCTGCTACATAAATGGGATTTTGATGTTAAGGAAAAGTTAGGTCATGACAGAATTTATTCTGACAAAATTGATGAAGAAACCAAACAAAGTATCTGCGGGTGCATTGCCGACAAAATGCAGTCGAGTGGCAAAGGATTAGCCGGAAATATTATCAGTCGCGAGGATTTGCGGCAGACTATAGCAGACTCTTTGAGCGGGTTGATGGGAACTGAGGCAACTACTTGTGCTAAATTGATAGTAGAGCAACTGCGGGAACGCAATTTTATTTTGTGCTTTTTGGGTGGATACAATGAGGATTATTTTGCTTTTGTCCATCGCACGTTTTTGGAATATTTTTGTGCTTGGGAGTATGTGCGGCAATTTGAGGGACTAAAAACGCTTGACTTAGATGGTTTAATTCAAGTTTATCGGGAACACTGGCGAGATGAGTCTTGGCATGAAGTGTTACGTTTAATAGCGGGAATGCTGAAGAATGCTAAATTTACAGGTGACATCCTGGAATACCTGATTGGTGAAAATGGGGAAGCAGAAAATTTTAGCAATCTGTTTTTGGCGGCACAGTGTATTTCTGAAGTTAAGAATAGAAATCAGATTGCTAATATTGCTGGTAGGTTGTGCGATAGGGTTAAAGAATTAACTCAATACGGAAATATCACTACTTCTACACCTGAAGAATATAATAACCTAGTTTATG
>JBDTEI010000131.1:0-5617 GCA_039922675.1 Microcoleus sp. | reverse complement strand
AAGTAACGGTAAAACTCGTGAAAATCACAATTTTCGGGAAACGCTCGCCCGGAATCGGCCGTTTAATTTGCTGTTGAATTCTAGAGAGTAAATCACGAGGATTGCTGTGATACTCGCGCGGAACCTTCAAAGCAACTGCGAGAAATCGCAAAATGGCGATTCGCAACAAACTCAGGCGATCGAGTCCTTCCTGTGTTTTTTCTACGGTGTTGAGCAAGGTTTCCAGCATTTCCCTTTCTTCGGGAAACAGCGCAGTTCGGGTCAAAATTGCGGTGTCGCTTTGTCCGAATTCGCGATCGAGCTCTGGAGTCGATTTTTTCTGCAAGCGAGCTTTGACAACCCGTTCCAAAACATTCAGCCAAGTACCGGAAGCCCGGAAAAACAGCAGAAAAATTCTCTGATATTCGCTGGATTTGGGAGCAGCAGCGCGCCATTTATCCAGTACAATTTGAATTTCCGACCACTGTTCGTCATTCAGATCGTACTCGGTTTTGGGGACAGTATCGCGATCGAAAATCACATCTTCCACCGCATCCCGGCGATTGCGGAGAATTCGGCGGTGCAAGCGGTAAGTATCGCTAACGTGAGTGCGAATAGTTCGGACAAGGCGAGACTGTTCTGCGGAGTTTGTGGTTTTCAAACATTTTTCTAACTCCTTTGCTAATCCGATCAAATAATCATCTTTTGCAAAGATAGTACGAAGTTGAGCGAGTTTATTTTTCAAAACAGAAGGCTGTGCTGTCTCTCGGAAATCCAGTAAGGCGCGACCGATTTCCTGACGATTTTGTACCTGTTCTTTGAAATTTTCTACATCATCAAGACGGTACGTTGTGGGGTCTAGCAAGTGCAGCATTGCTAGGAAATCTTGCTCGCGGCCGATGACTGGCGTTGCAGATAATAACAATAAGTTTTTGCTTTTGTGGGCTAGTTTCTGGCAGAGTTGAAAGGATTGTTGCTGATTGCGATCGCTCGAATTCGCCATTGCAGCCACATCATGGGCTTCATCAACAATCAGAAAATCTAGGTTAGCGTTGCGGCTAATTTGATTGATTTCGCTCAGAGCAACAAGCTGTACTCTGTCAGCAAAATGAGACAAATAGAATTTATTTTCTAACTCTTGGCGCCACTGTTCGAGCAGATATTTGGGAACCAGTACCACAGCGCGCCCGTTGGGATCGTCGAGTAGATATTGGCGGAGAATTGTCCCGGCTTCTACTGTTTTCCCCAATCCTGCTTCGTCTGCTAATAAATAGCGCACGATCGGGTCTTCTAAGACGCGCCGGACGACTTCAACTTGGTGCGGGTAGAGCTCTATGTTAGCAGAAATTAAACCGGTCATGCCGCGGCTGACGGCGCGCTGTTCGATCGCAGATTGCACAAATGCCAATCGGCGATCGTGAAAATACGGCGTTTCTTGACCTTTGACTGCTAAAATGTCGATCGGATCGGCGATCGGGATATTGCAGCGAACGTAAAGCTCGGTTTCGACAGCTTGCAAACTTTGGCTGTCGGGGAGGTCAATTTCGTACTCTAATTTATCTTCATCCCAGTCATAAACTCGGCCAATTATCCACCTTTCATGACTTGTACTCCAGAGGTAGCAGCGAGTTTGGCGCTGAAGTCGGGCTTCTTGCAGCAAACCCAAGGGTACAGTTTTGCGGATGCGGTTTTTGACTGAGCAAAAATATTCAATTATGGCATCGGGGCGGGATACCTCGACAACTTTTCCGATTCCCAAATCGTTTTTGGGCGATCGAACTAACGAACCAACATCAATCATAATTTCAGCCTGACAATACTTACTAGAATACACTAACGCCTGAGCGACCAGAATAACATTGCACCTCGATTGCGGGTAATAGTATAATTCCAATGTCACCGGATTCGATCGGCTATTTGGAATTTAAATTTAAGCTAAATTGCGGGCAGGATGCCCGCGCCACAAGAGTTTAAGTTACAAATTAAATGTGCAGCAGCTTATCGGAATACGTCATTACGATGGTGGAAAAACAACGCCTGCATTGCCGGATTCCCACGGAGAGTATTTCTGCATAACACTAGCGTAAATTTCCGAGTCTGTAAACTCTGTTAACCAAGCTTGTAGCGGCAGCCAAGGCTGTTCGTTGAACCAACTTTTATCGGTATGGGCGAATTGACGGACAAAAGGTGCGATCGCCATATCAGCCAATGCTACATTGTTACCAAACAAATATTTAGTGGTGCTTAACTGTGCGTTTAGTTTGTCTAGATATAAAGAACCTTCATATCGGTGTACTTCGGAATCAACACCAGTATAACGTTCGGGATATTTATAACGATCGAGATGATATTTAAATTTATCATCAAATTGACCAATTAGTGCTAGCATTTCTGCAACAGAACCTTGTTCGGGAATCAACCATTTTTCAGGATCATGTTGTTCCAATGCCCACAACATGATATCAATACTTTGATCGAGTACGTGCCCATCTACATCAATCAATATTGGTACTGTACCTTTGGCAGATACATCTAACATTTCTTGTGGTTTGTCTCGTAAAACAATTTCCCGCAACTCACACACGCGATTGCTAACCATTAGCGCTAAACGTGCGCGCATAGCATAGGGACAGCGGCGGAAGGAATACAAAATTGGGTATATTGTTGACATATAGGATTAGTCATTAGTCAGTTGTCATTAGTCATTAGGAAGGCTTTCGAGTCAGAAACCGCGTTTCTTTCTAGATTTCACGTCACCCAGCCAGATTTTTCAGATCAACCCGGTTTCTTGAGCTTAGTGCTAATACTAGAGGAGTCAGAAACCGGGTTTATTTCTAGATTTTACGTCACCCAGCCAGATTTTTCAGATCAACCCGGTTTCTGGGAGTTTACTCATACTATTAATCGATCGCACTATCGGGTTTTTCCTTAGCGTCATAGCGCGCGCCGATATGTGCTTGGTTGCGACGCTTAGCAAGCTCAATCTGACGTTGCCGCTCAAATAATGCTTGTTTTTTGGTTTCAGTTTTTGAGTAATGACAATGAGGACAACTCACGCCCAGCACAAAAAACTCAGAAGCCTGATCTTCTGGACTAATTGGCTGACGACAACCGCGACAAAGTTCATAGTTACCAGGCTTTAAATCATGAACAACAGAAACCCGTTCATCAAAGACAAAACATTCGCCTTCCCAACGGCTTTCTGCTTCCGGCATCGTTTCCAAATATTTTAAAATCCCGCCTTCGAGATGATAGACTTCCTGAAAACCTTGCGATCGCAAAAAAGCAGTAGATTTCTCGCAGCGAATGCCGCCCGTGCAAAACATCGCCACCTTTGGTTTATCGCGCAAAGCAGTTTCTTGCTGCACCCATTCTGGCAAATCGGAAAAGCTTTTTGTTTTGGGATTGATAGCGCCTGCAAAAGTACCCATAGATACCTCGAAGTCGTTGCGTACATCAACTACGACAACATCAGGATCGTCAAGCAGCTTATTCCACTCATCAGGCTTGACATATTTGCCAGCCATGAGGGATGGATTAATATCGGGTATTCCCATCGTGACGATTTCGCGTTTCAAGCGTATTTTCAGACGGTAAAAAGGTGCTTTTTCTGAGAAAGATTCTTTGTGAACTAAATCAGCAAAACGGGCGTCACTACGCAAGAATTCTAGCACTGCGTGTACGCCCTCGGATGAACCGGCGATCGTGCCATTAATGCCTTCTTCGGCCAGCAAAATAGTGCCTTTAACGTTGTTGTTGTTGCAACAATCGATTAGCGGTGCTTTCAGGTCGGCAAAATCGGATAGTTCAACGAACTTATATAATGCAGCGGTTAAGAAATTAGCCATAGATCGAATTGATAGCACTAATTGATTTTCATACTTCTATGAAAATTCAGTCAAAGCGGACGGTGGGGCTCGAACCCACGACGTTCAGCATGGGAAGCTGACATTCTACCACTGAATTACGTCCGCGCTTAGTCATTTTTACTTGCTTTTACCTTTGAGGCGTTGCAGTGAAAAATGGCTAGAAAAATACTATACAACAATTTTGCGATTTTGAGTCAACAATTTTGAGAATTAAGTTTCGGGGGTTTGCGATCGCCCCTCCAGACAAAAAAAGTCCTGCACCAAAGGCAGGACTAACACTTCTACTCTTCAGTCCGCGCAGGCGGACATCGTTTGTATAGCAGCGGTTTCAACCGCCGAGGCTATTGGAGAAACTGGAGAAACGATCGATCGCCCTCAACACTTAAACGAAGCGCAAAGATTTGCTATCAAGGCCGAAGGGAGAAACAGGTTGGACGATCGCGATCAATTCGTCAGCACCCGCAGTCTTCTTGAAAATAGCGGCTCCAGCGGGCAATCCAGCGGGTGAATCACCGAGCTTGTAGGTACTAGGAGCGCCTTGAAGTTGGATGATATCCTTACTGGGGTCATAGCCGACAATCAAAGCGTAGTCGCCAGCGCCAGTGCTGCTATCGATGCCGTCGTTGTAGTAGAACTTGGCTGCATCTCCCAGCAAGAAGGTATTGCTGCCTTGTCCGCCAATCAGCGTATCTATTTCGCCGCTGCCGGGATTAGCAGCGGTATAGTCAACACCAACGAAGATCCCGTTACCTTTTGCGCTGTAGAGGAAATCGTTGCCGCTACCGCCAAACAAGACATCATTATTGTCACCGCCGTACAGAGTATCGTTACCCTCGCCGCCGAGTAAAGTATTGTTGCCGAGTTCGCCACCGAGGACATCGTTACCAGCGCCACCAAATATCAAATCGTCTCCTTTGCCGCCTAATGCGGTATCTGCGCCGTCGCCGCCGACAAGGGTGTCGTTGCCGAGGTTGCCCAATAAGAGGTCATCGCCAGCATCGCCGAATACCGCATCATCGCCTTTGCCGCCAAATAGGATGTCGTCGCCGCCATTGCCTGCTACGGTGTCGTTTCCACCGTTGCCATACAAGATATTGTTAGCGTCGCTGCCAACTATGACATCGTTGCCGCTGGTTCCGAGAATCTGCGGTAGCGAGGCGTTGGGTGCGGGCCGGTTGATGAATGTGGGTGCGATCGGCTGTGTCAGGTTGATAGCTGCTGCGGGTGTGAACGGTGGAGGTGTTGGTGTTGTGACAGGTGTTGGTGTTGTTACGGGTGTTGGTGTTGTCACCACTGCGGGTTTCGGAGTCGTCACCACTACGGGTGTTGGCGTTGTTACCGCAGGTGTTGGTGTTGTTACCGCAGGTGTTGGTGTTGGTGTTGTTCCGGGTGTTGGTGTGGTGACAACAGGCGCGGGGGCCTCTGGTAAATTGGCTGCGAGGATCTGGGTACTGGAGAGGTTGTTGATGGTTTCGATTAAGCCAGCACCTGCAACAGTCGCGGAAGCTGCACTGAAGAAGTCTAAAATCACCAAGTCCTTTGCAGGGTCAGCTATTCCGTCTTGGTTGAGGTCAACTACCAGACTTGTACCTTGCCGCCCTAATCCCAGAGTTCCCGTCGCCAGCGACAGGGAAATGTTGGTTGAGGTACCAAAACCAATCTGCACACTATCGATGCCACCGGTATCCTGAATCTGACTTGACCCATTAGTCGAGATTAGATAGCGATCGTTACCTGCACCACCTTTTAACACGCTGCCGGAATTCCCA
>JBDTEI010000130.1:0-18221 GCA_039922675.1 Microcoleus sp. | reverse complement strand
GGAAATATGAGGCGTACTTAGAGCAGCAAGGCAAGAGTGGCTATTGTCCTACCCGTTTTGACAGAATCATAAATCCAGAATTGGAACACATTGCTCCAACAACTGAACCTGAAAAAAAGCCTCACGGTTATGACAATTACGACGAGGAGTTCAGGAACCAATACCTAAATTGTCTAGGTAACTACTTGTTGTTGTCAAAATCGCATAATTGTGCAGTTGGTAATATTTCACTGTCCCAAAAATTAGCTACCTATAATCACAATGAACAACAAAGAGAAGTTCGGAGTGTAGTTTCTGAGAATGGGTTATGGAGCAAAGAAATAATAAAAAACAGGAAAGATAAAATCATCGACGTAATCGTAAAAATATGCTGAGAGAGGCATAACAACCGCGCTGCACCGGAACGTACAAATATGGTTGGTTGAGCTGCAAAGGTTATCTGCGTCCGGTGAGCGCGAACGTTATCTCGTAAACGCTGCCTGACCTTGGAGATAATTCGGAAGCTCGATCGTCGAGAGATTGACCTACAGAAAATTGGTAAAATCAATAGATACGCTTCGATCGCGCACCCATGCAACAGCTAGTAGATCAAAAAAAAGATGTTTGTGTCAATCGTTAAAATAGTACCAAAAACAACCAAGGATAAACCCATGTTAACCCTAGAAATGGCAATCCAAAAAATCAAACATTTTTCCCCCGAACAACGCAATAAAGTTATTGAATTTATCGAATTTATAGAATTTCAAGCCAGCCAAACTAAAACGATCGAACCAAAAAACGATGACTCCGATCGAGAACCATCCTTTTTCGATCTAGCCGGAATCTGGGAAGGAAAAAATATCACCCTAGACAACATTCGCAAAGACGCATGGGGGTAAAGAAAACTAATGAAGACACTCCAACTATAGAACCCATTTGACATCTTTGAGTTTTTGGGTTGGGTGACGAGAAATACCGAGAGAAACCCGGTTTCTGAGATTTACGCTAGGGGCGAGAAACCGGGTTTCTACGAGTCTTTGGTTGGGTGACGAGAAATATAGAGAGAAACCCGGTTTCTGAGATTTACGCAGAATAGATCTCAAATGGGTTCTATACCGTTATCTCGTAAACGCTGCCTCACCTTGAAGATGATTCGGAATCTCGATCGAGAATTAAGGATTCCGTAGGAGATTCCGATCGAGCTTTATCCTGCGCAAAAACTTAGAAACCTGAAGGCGAAGAAAAACCCGCCCTAAAAGGACGGGACTTGAGCCCTCCGCTACACTCCGCTAATTACCAACAACTATTAAGGCAATTCAACGGAACTCGGTTTAGCAATGTGAGGCAAACCCCAGCCTAATTTTTCCCGCAAAATGTGGAAAAACTCAAAGGATTGTATCCGAACAAAACGCGCTGGGTAGGGCGATCGCTCGACTTGTACCCAATCCTCCGGCAAAACATAACATCCGCCGTTCCCATCTACCACCATTACCAGGCGATTCGGACTCGCCGGCAAAATTTTGACCGGTTCGGTGTTGGAAAACACCAAAGCCCGCGAAGCCATCGAATGGGGGCAAATAGGGATCAATTGCAGCACCGGTATTCCGGGAACAATTACAGGCCCGCCCGCAGAAAGAGCGTAAGCCGTCGATCCTGTCGGAGTCGAGATAATTACTCCATCTGCGGCAATGTCCACAGAGGCGTGCTGACCGATCGCCACTTCAAAATGACACATACAAGTCAGCGGTTCGCGGTGCAGCACCATTTCATTGAGACAAAGGGCTTCCCAGAGGCAGTCATTTTCTCGAAACAGCCGCACGGCCAGCATTGACCTTTCTTCTATTTCGTATTCTCCGGCGATCGCCTTTTCCAAAGCTTGCGGGAGCAAGTTCAGGTAAGTTTCTGTTAAAAAGCCCATGTGACCGGTATTGACAGTCAGCAGCGGCACTCCGATGGGAGCAACTTGGCGAAATGCAGACAGCACCGTACCGTCGCCACCCAAAACCACTGCAAACTCCATGTCACTATCAAAACCGGGGGGGACAAGTTGGTCGATCGGAGTGTGGCACATGGGGCGATCGGGACTAGAATAGCCCAAAATTCCCCCGGCACCGGAAACCGCGCAGACCTCCCAGCCGCGGGCAGTCAGCTTGTCTTTCAACTCTTCGGCGATGCGACAAGAGACTGGTTTAACGTCGTTGTATATAATCCCAGCTTTCGGCACTTTAAAATGTAAAGGGCATTTTTTGTTTACTCCGTTTTTTAGTCTTAAGCTGCTCGTACTCTATTTCCTTGAGCTTCTTCATAATCAGATTAAAGTATTCTTCGAGATAAGACTCCAAAGTAGTAGTTTCTTTGGGGTCTAGTCCGAAGACGCTGTAAACGTCATCCATCGGAGCTTTCAAGGGTTTTCCGGCTGCTAAAACTTCTGAAAAAGCCAATCTGTCAGCTACGTTCCAACTCCACTGAAAGAACTTAGCAAATTGACGAGTAGCCTGCAACAAGGCATCTGGGGTGCGCGTAATTTTCGCTTGCTTCCCTGACAGCCGTTCGCACAACCGCACGATTTCTTCAGCATCCCAAGCGCGATTTCCCACCACCGGAAAGGTTTTTTTCTCGGTTTCGGGAACGGTAAGAGCTCGGACGGCAAACTTCGCAACGTCCTGAGTGTTCATGTAAGCAAGGGCTGACGGCTTGTTGGGCAGCCAGACTCCCTGACCATCCAAAATTGGCATTGCGTACAGGCTTAACAGTCCTTGCAAAAAGCCGCAAGGTCTCAAAATTGTGTAATCTAGACCAGATTCTGCTAAGAATAGCTCCGTACAGCGCTTGATTTCCAACAACGGGACTTGGGGATATTTCTCGGCATCGAGAAAGGAAAAGAAGATGTAACGCTTGATGCCTGCTGCTGCTGCTGCTTGGATCAGCGATACTTTTCCGTCCCAGTCTACTCTTTTGATGCTGACAGAATCGGCTGCACTGGCTGTTGCTGCATCGATGATAGCACTGACGCCTTCTAGCGCCGGAATTAGGCTGTCGGGCTGACAAAGGTTCCCCGGTACGAGTTCAGCGCCCCATTCTTTCAAAAAGGCCGCTTTTCTGTAATTTCTGACTAAACAACGCACCTGGTAGCCCTCATCTAGGGCGCGGCGGGCTATTTGGCGGCCGAGGGTGCCGGTGGCACCTACAATCAATAAAGTCATCTAGGGATTAATTTATGAATCTTAAACTTTCTATAAGATGGTATCAGGTTTTTGTTATGTTTTTTATAAAAACTTAACAAAAACCTGAAGATTTCTCATTTTCGGCTGGAGAGCCTCAGCAGCAGGCTTGCTTTCGGTGGCAGGTAGAAGCTAGAAGGCTTGACCTAGAAGACTTCTGAATGATTGTTGCAAAAACTTATTCTTCGCCGCCTTGCAGTTTGAGCAGGAGGAAGCCTCCGCCTATACCCACGAAAATTAGGGAAAAGGACAAAAAGGCTGCATTGAAAATTTCAGGATTCATGGTTTGATATGTCTAATTGGGCGATCGCAGTTAAGTCAACATAATATCATTTGGGGCAATCAGCTAGCTAAATGCTAAAATTTCAATGCCCAAATTCCTGTATTTTGTTGGAGAAAACTGCCTTGAGTCTCGATCGGCAATCAAAACTAGCTGTAACTCTGGGAGATCCGGCGGGAATAGGCCCGGAAGTGATTCTCAAAGCCCTGTTTGATCCGGCTGCTGCTTTGATGGTGACGGTTTTCGGCTCGCGGGCAATTTTGCAGCAAACTTACGATAAGTTGCGATCGATCGATCCAGCAACCACAGCGGCAAATCCTGAAACATTAAACATTATTGATATCGAACCAGACAGCAAGTGGGGTGAAATTGTCCCCGGTGTCGGGAATGCGGCTAGTGGGGCGGCTAGCTTTGCGTATATGGAAAGGGCGATCGCCCGTACCCTCGCCGGCGAATTCTCCGCCATTGTCACCGGCCCAATTTCCAAAACTTGCTGGCAGGCGGCCGGCTACAATTATCCCGGACAAACAGAACTCCTCGCAGAAAGGGCGAAATCGCAGCGGTTCGGAATGCTGTTTGCCGCCACATCTCCTCACAGCGGCTGGACGCTAGTAACTTTACTCGCTACCACACATATTTCCCTGCGTCAAGTACCCGATGCTTTGACTCCAGAATTGCTGAGCGAAAAACTCGAATTGCTGATAGAGTGTTTGCGGGAAGATTTTGGGCTAGAAAGACCGAAAATTGCGATTTCTGGCTTAAATCCTCACAGCGGGGAAAATGGCAAACTGGGAAATGAAGAGCAAGACTGGATGATAGCTTGGTTGGAAACGCAGCGCGATCGTTTTCCTCAAGTGCAGTTAGACGGGCCAGTCCCCCCGGATACCATGTGGGTAAAACCGGCTAAAGTTTGGTACGGCTTAGCCAAAGAAGCTCACGACGGTTACTTGGCAATGTACCACGACCAAGGTTTGATTCCAGTCAAATTGATGGCTTTCGACAAAGCAGTTAACACCACAATTGGCTTGCCCTTCGTGCGCACATCTCCGGATCACGGCACAGCTTTTGATATTGTAGGTCAAGGAATTGCCGATGCCTCCAGCATGACAGCAGCGTTGCAGTTGGCGGCCCAGTTGGCTAGTCGCAGAGCAGCAGTTAAAATAGGGCGATAGCTTTAGTACGCCTGACACTGCGCAAAATTGTGTCATTCCTTTGGATGTTCGCTGGCGTGAGGCGACAAGCAAGCTGGTCATTTTAGTCGATCGGTTAAAATCTGATTTTGGTAGCACACTATGGCAGCATCTAATGATAATTCAAGCAAAATATATGAGTCAGAAACAGAAGTGTCAGATGCAACTCTGGCAACTCCTAAAGCTGGAGAGCAACTTCAGGAATTGCTAACCATACTGACTGAATTACAGTTATTAAAGAAATCAAAAAAGGAACCTATCGAGCTGAAGTTGCCGCCCTCTAAAATGCCGATAGAGCGACTTGAGGACGAGGAAAGCCGGCGCAACAAATTGTCTTTTCTGATCGAATCACCAGCTATTGTACCGGAGGTGTTGCATAACAATGAAGAGATGCCATCTCAAAAACGACAAGAAAATAATAATAATGAAGAACCAGGTTTATCGAGTGCCGCGAATGCAGCCCCAAAATATCGCCCGTCGGAGGAACAATTAGAACAGGCATTGGAGGAATTTAAACAGTTACAAAAACTGCTATTTGAAAGGGATGTGCCGGAATTTTATAGTAATGTTTTGAGCGTGGAACAAAGGTTAGAAAATTTTGAGAAGGTAATGTCTGAACCGCAAGAGTTGATAAATTTATTGAGACCATTAATTCCTGAGTTACTCAGAGAAGAATTAGAGGGGTTGAAGTCGGAATTACAAAAGACGATCGAACAGGCCAGCGATCATAAAATTAATCGCCTCGAATTACAGGCAAAATTAGCAGATTTGGAAAGTCAAATTGCTAACTTTAACCAGCAGCAACTGCCGAATGCAGAACAGTTAATCCAACGGCTAATGCCGGTGGTGGGTGAACTGCTCAACCGCAAGGTAGAAGAGTCTAAGTTAGATGTGGCTTCGACGATCGCACCGACAGTCAATCAAGTAATTCAAAATCAAAACGAACTAGAAGAACAAGTAGTAAGAATAGAAGATCAAGTTGCGAATATTCAGCAGCGTTACCAGCAGCAACCCGAAGATTTAATTAAGCAGCTAGTGCCGGTAGTTAGCGAGTTGCTGAACCGCAAAATTAGTGAATTAAAGTTAGAGGTTGTAGAAGCTGTCGCCCCCTCAGTACAGGTAAGAATAGCTTGGGTAGAAATAGAAGAAAAAGTATTGAGCATCATCGAGCGCAGATTGGCTACGCAACAGTCGGCAATTCAGACGCCAGAAGAGATTATGGCGGTGCTAATGCCAGCAATCACGGATTTGCTGAACCGGAAAATTGACGGATCAAAATTAGAGGTAGCAGCGGCGATCCAACCTTTGATAGAATCAGCAATTCTGCAAAGAGAAGTTCAAGGAAAATTGAGCGACGTAGAAAGTAGACTAAATAATCTTCACCGACAGCAAAAGTCTCAGCCGGAAGAAATCATGGCAAGGTTGATGCCATTAATGATTGAGTCGCTGAACCGGAAAATTGATGAGACAAAGTTAGAGGTGAGAGAGGCGATCGCACCGGCTGTCAATACTGCTGTTCAAAACAGCGGTATTGCAGCACAAATATTGCAAAATGAAAGTAAGATTGTCGAAGTTCAGCAGCAAGTTTTAGCCGAGATAGAAGGGTTGATGGGAAGAATCATGCCCGCGATATTAGAAATGCTGTCCGGAAGCATTCGAGAAGCGAAGCTAGAGATAGAATCTGCGATCGCCCCGGCTGTTGATGCCATCATTCAGAATCAAAAGATTGATGAAAGACTAGGGAAGATAGAACAAAAGATTGTGGCGATCGAACACCGGATTTATGAATCGACAGAGTTGTTTACAGATTTACTGAAACCTTTGATTGACGAGCTGATGGTTAGTCATCATGCCCAACTGGAAAAGTCCGTCATCCAATCTATTTTACCATTGTTAGATGAAGTAGTAGGTTATAATTACAAACTCAACGGTAAAGTAGAGGAACTCGATCGCAAAATAACTGAAAATGAATGGGGAGACAATCGGGATCAATTAGTAGCCAGAATTAAAATCATATTTCCCGAAATGATGCTGCAAACCATTAATGAGTGTAGAAAATCTTTTGCCGAAACCATAGCTCCGATAATTGATGAAGTAATTAATAATAAAACCCGAGAAAACAAGCACTCGATGGGAGTAGCCATATCGCCGGCTCTTCCTGTAGGAATCAGCCACAGCATCAGTGAATCGCCCGATGAAATTGCCAGGGCGATCGCGCCGGAAATGGCCTCGGCAATCAAACAGCAAATCGCTCTCAAGCAAGAAGCCATGTCGGATGCCCTCTATCCGATCATCGGCAGCACAATTTTAAAATACATGGCCGAGACGATGCGGGAGATTAACGAAAAACTCGAAAATTCGTTAAGTCCAGAGACAATTACTCGCAAATTTAAAGCCAAAGTGCAGGGAATTTCTGAAGCAGAATTGCTGATAAAAGAAACAACTCCGCTGACTGTTAAAGCTGTATTTTTAATTCACGCAAAATCGGGCTTGGTAATTTCAGGAGTGCAGCAGTCTGAAAACGAACAGCTAGAATCAGAGATGGTGGCGGGAATGCTGACTGCTATTCGCTCTTTTGTCAACAACTGCATATCTCAGTCGGGAAATATTGCAGAGATTGATGCCATAGAATATGGGACATCTACGATATTATTGGAAGTAGCTGGTTCGTGTTATCTAGCAGTAGTGATACAAGGAGGAACCCGCCAGTGGTTTAAGTACAAAATGCGAGCGATATTTAAAAATATTGTTCAAGAATATGGGGATCAAATCCAGTCATTTAACGGCGATCCAACCAGTGTGCCGGCCGAAGTCAACTCGAAGTTACAAAAGTTAATCGATACAGATGTAAAAGTTAAATCTCCTAAATTTCCAATTTTACCAATTATCGGTTTGGCAGCGTTAGGCTTAATTGGCGTACCTTGGGGAATTCACGAATATCGCAGCGGAGTTGCAGCGAGGTTAGAAGCAGATACGAATTTAGCTTTACAATCTGCTCCGGAGTTATCGGTTTATCGCCTCGTGGCAGATGTTAAAGATAAAGTCTTAGAGATTTCGGGACGAGTGCCGAATCAAAAGCTGCGATTGAAAGCCGAAAAAATCGCTCAGCAAGCGGCTCCCAAATTAAAAATTGACAATAAAATTATAGCAATTGAAGTACCTCCCGATCCGGTTTTAGTCGAAGCCGATGTCAAGCGCACTGTGGCTCTTTTGAATAAAGTACAAAGCATTAATATCTCGGCTCGCTATGCAGAGGGAAAAGTCGCTGTTTCAGGCAGCGTGAGCAAAGTGGCAGATGCTGAGAAAATAACTCAAGCTTTTGAGAAAATTCCGGGGGTGAAGTCTGTAACAAATACAGTGGGAATAGGCACTGAACTGCCGTCAAAGCCAATAGATGTTCGCCTTTATTTCGGTGCCGGTTCGGCAATTTTTTCGCCGAAAGACGTAGCACAAAAGCTTGGAAAAGTCAAGGAATATATGGAGGAAAATAGCACGAAGAATTTGAGGATAATTGGCTACAGCGATTTTAAAAGCAGTCCGGCGGAAAATCAAAAGTTGGCTCTGGAAAGGGCGATAAATGTGAAAGCTGCTTTGGTTAAAGAAGGGATAAACAGCAATAGAATTCAAGTTGCTTCTACTAAGGGCCGTCCTGAAGGTATGGAGGCTAATCAACCGCTGTGGCTGAGCAGATTGGTCATATTTGAGGTGGTAAATTAAATTTGGGAATTGGGAATTGGGAATTGGGAATTGGGAATTGAGAATTGGTAATCGGTAATCGGTAATCGGTAATTAGTAATTGAGAATTGGTAAATAAGAGTCGGCAGTTAGAAACCGCGATTACACAAACGAAGTAAATAAGAGTCGGCGGTTAGAAACCGCGACTACACAAACGATGTCCGCCTTCGCGGACTGAAGAAGAAGAAGTCGGCGGTATTAAAGGCGGATTTGGTGTGATTAATGAGTCTTAATTTAATCGAACTCGCCCGGAGGTAAATGCTTGTATTCGATCGCCCGCCAAGCATACTAACAACCGGCCGCATCCGTCAATCCCGGCTGCTTCTCCGCAGATGGTTTCCGAAGCAAGTTCGATCGCCACATTACACCCAATCAGCGCATCGCGGCGGCGCAATTCCGGCAAAAGCAAGGTTAAACCGGACTTTTCGGCTGGCCTGTCGGTGGTGGAAAACATATCGGCTAGTTCGAGTAAATAGTGCCGCAGTCGATCGAGCAAACACAATTCATCGGGCACATTACTAGCAATAGAATGCAAGCTTACCGCATTGCCGATCGCCCTGGCATCCAATCCCGCAGCCGCGAAATCTACGCAGCGGTTGAGTCCAATTCCCACAACGGCGCGAGTTTTGCCGGAAACATTACCAGAAGTGGCTTCGCAGAGAATTCCGGCTACTTTTTGGCGATCGATCCAGACATCATTTGGCCATTTCAGGCGCAGCATATCGCGACATTCGGGTACTAAATCCTCGATCGCGAAAATCACGGCCAAACCGACTCCTAAACTGAGTCCGGGTAACAAATTGGGATTAAGGTTGTCGAGCACAAAACTTGCAGTTAAAACACCTGTTGGGGAATGCCAAGTGCGATCCTGTTGACCGCGCCCACTGGTTTGCTGCTTAGTAAATATTACATCTCCGTGGTGCAGTTGGGCCGCGCGGGCGATCGCCCAACTGTTGGTACTCGAACAGGTATCTAAGGTGTGCAGCCAGTAACGCACTAACTCGTCATTGACGGCATTTGTCAACTCAACTCCATGCTGTTCTAATTTATTGAGTTTTTTCATATCATTTGCTATTAAAATTTGCTGTTATATTCGCTGGTTGATTATAGAACTCATACCAATTTGAAAAAGTTTTGCTACAATTATTAATTCTAGATAAATTATCTGTTATTGGCAGAACTGCCCGCCGGAAACGGCAATGCTGTTTCCCTAAAGATGAGAGCCTCTAAATTCTATGTAGCGACATTTTTCATAATTGGTATTAATTAAAAAGCTATAGCCATTTCTTTCTCTTCTAGAACTTAATTATAGGGAATCAGAAACCCAGTTTTTTCGTATATATCTAGTTTTAAAGCCAATATATATCGCAGAAAACGGGTTTCTTTAGCCTTAGTTGTATCCTCAAAAAAAGACCAGCAATCGCCAGCAAATTTCACGCTGCTTGCTCTTGCATTTCGAGCAACTCAGGAACCGTCACAAACCGATATCCCTGCTTCTTCAAACCAGCAATGATCTCCGGTAAAGCCTTAACAGTACGATATCGATCGCCCCCGCCATCGTGCATCAAAACGATCGCCCCCGGCTTCGCACCCTTCAACACATTATTAACAAAAGCCGACGGTTGAGCGTGCGGATCGGTATCCGCAGAAGTTACCGACCACATCACCACAGAATAATTCTGGTCTTTAGCATACTTAGCCAAACCATTATTCAAAAAACCTCCCGGCGGACGGAAAAAAGTAGTCTTAACTCCCGTCGTTTCGTAAATAAGTTTAGCCGTGCGATCGATTTCATCAGCCGCCGTCGCCGCATCCATCGTATCGTACCAGTGATGCCACGTATGATTGCCGATCGCGTGACCTGCGGCCACAACTCGGCGAGCAATTTCAGGAGAATTGGCTAGAGATTTACCCATCCAAAAAAAGGTAGCTTTAACATCATTTTGCTGGAAAATATCGAGCATTTGTTCCGTCGTTTTCGGCCACGGCCCGTCATCAACCGTTAAAGCAATAACTTTCTCAGAATCTTTGACTTTTCCCTCAAAAACAGTTTTTCCCTGAAACTGTTCCGGCGGCTTAAAAGTCAAAAGTTTTTCTTTGGATTCCAATACAGTGAGAAGTTGCTCAATTGTGCGATCGAGATTAAATGCTGTTTGATTGTCCGCAACCTCTTTTACTAACGGATTTACCGTTAAGGATTGGTTAAGGTTTTGCACCTGCACTGCGGCGGTTGCAGGGTTATCGCTTCCCTGTTGGTTTCCTGGCATCAGCGTACCGATGATAAAGCTGATCGCAGTTGCTGCAAGGGCGATCGCCACAAAACGCCATTCTTTTCGCAGTCTTTGAAACAGATGATTTCCGCTCACTTGAGATTCCTTTCACTCCACACTGGGGATAATCATAATGGGAATTCTAGGGAAAAAAACAGAATTTTTTATAAATAACTCTCAGCGGGGATTGACAAGGGGAGCGGAAGGGCGATCGAATGCGGGCGATTGAAAATGGGCGATTCACGGCGGGCGATTGAAATCGCGCCGACACAGACGAAACCCGGATGGTGCGCTGGTTGAAGAAATTCAGGGCGATTTCAATCACCCTATATATTGAAGGGGTTAAAATTTTCTTGAGTCCACGGAGGTGGACATTGTTTGTATAGCCGCGATTTCTAATCGCTCGGTATATTTGCCCGGTATATCTTTAAAGCCTTGCCGCCAGTAAATCTCGAATAATTGGGATTTTTGTCGCAATTTCCGCTTGAGGCACCTCCGTTTGCTGCCAGCTCTCGCGCCCTGCAAGTCTCGCAACCCACTGCTGCAACTTCGGATACTCATCAAAAGATAAGTAGTTGTGCAAAATTAATTACACAGGATTTCGCCTGAAACCGTTAGAAGCGTAAAGAGTCTTTATGTAATTAATTTTGTTCGGTTACTTATGCCAAACATCCCCACAGAAGGAACCGCAGTCCCAGCCACCACTTCCGCCAAAGAAAACTGTTCGCCAGCAAAAAAAGTGCGATCGTCCGCCAGCAACCCCTCAAAAAACCTCAGCACGGTTATTATATGTTGCTTTGACAGTGCCACTTTTTCCGCAGTGTCTCCCGGTACACCGAGCATTTGCCTGGTTAAGGGAAACATTGCCGGCAACAGTTCATTTAACGTCAGCATGGATACCATCCGCACAATTTCCAAGGCTTTCGCCTCTGTTGGTAGCAGTGGGGGCATCGGGTATTTCGCATCTATATAATCGAGAATTGCCAGCGACTCTACCAAACTCAAATCCCCGTCCACCAACACTGGTATGCGGTGAAACGGGTTAATTGCCAGAAAATCCGGTGCAAATTGGTCGCCGTCGAGGTTGAGTGCGATCGGCTCAAACGCAATCTGCTTTTCCAGAAGTGCCACCTCGCGCGACGGCGAGAATTCAGAGAGATCGGAGTGTAGTACAGTTTCAGCATCGGATTTACCACGCGCTACAGCACCAGTTTAGCAGCCAAATGTCTTGATTTTTCGTGGTTTTGAGGGATTGAGAGTGTTGGTTGGGGCGATCGATACCATTGAAAAAAAAACAATTTAAAAAAAAGTTGTATTACCCCCTTGACAGTTTTGTAATACATAATGTAGTATAAATACATGGCAAAGGGAAAGAGCTTCAAAGCTTTATCCCACAAGCAATACGAACCTTGAAAACTGAATAGATCATTAATCATGTCACATAATTGCGGACATTTGGCGGTGTAGACTCCGGCAACAAAAGCTCGATCGGGTTGTAGTACGCGGAATCAACCGCCAGCCGCCCAAACTTAAGTAATTCAAGGACAAAATATTCGACAAGATTGCATAAATCTTCGATCGGGAAACCGCAGATTCAAAGCAGATAAACACAAATAAACGCAGATTAATTTCAAGATTGTTTGGGATTTTTTCAAGGGTTTTATTGTTGATTATCATGGGGGTATAGCTCAAGTGGTTAGAGCAGTCGCCTGTCGAGCGAAAGGTTGCGAGTTCAAGTCTCGTTACTCCCGTCAAAGTCCCGTAGGCAAATTGGTTTAAGCCGTCACCCTCTCAAGGTGAAGATTGCGAGTGCAAACCTCGTCGGGACTCCCAGGTTAGGTGGCTGAGTGGCTCAAAGCATCGGTCTGCAAAACCGAATTTCGCGGGTTCAACTCCCGCCCTAACCTCTGTTTTTGCTGATTCGCAGGAGCAATCAAAAATCGCAATCTAAAATTGCAAATTCCCAATCTAAAATCTAAAATCTAAAATCTAAAATCAATAGTGCTGTAGGCAAATGGTTTAAGCCGCTTGGTTTTCACCCAAGTGATCTGCGGGTTCAAATCCCGTCAGCACTTTGTGTAGGTCGTTGGCAGAATGGTTTTGCAGCCGCCTTGTAAGCGGATGGATCGAGGTTAAATTCCTCGGCGACCTACCAAATCTCCTATCCTGGGTCGGTTCTCATATTGGTATGAGTAGCTGTCTGTAAAACAGTAGCTTAAAGCGTTGCTGGTTCGATTCCAGCCCGACCCATTTGCAACTGTATGTAATATGCAATTGCGATCGAGAGAATGTGTTGTAAGCGGACAACAGCTCAGTTTGCGCAACTGAAGATTTGGGGGTTCAAATCCCTCCGTTCTCGCTAAGGAGAAGTGGCCGAGAGGCTTATGGCGCTTTCCTGCTAAGAAAGAGCGATTTAACACCCGCCGAGGGTTCAAATCCCTCCTTCTCCGTTTTCCCCCGATAGCTCAGTTGGTAGAGCGCTTGTGTGAAGAACAAGAGGCTGTCAGTTCGACACTGACTTGGGGGATTGCGTTGCCTCATAGCTCAATGGTAGAGCTGCACGCTGTTAACGTGATGGTTGTAGGTTCGAGTCCTACTGAGGCAGCCATTTTTTAATAGGAATTACGCACGGGTAGCCAGAAACCGGGTTTTTTACGAAAATTCTTCACTATAATCCGCAGATTAGGTATAAACCCGGTTTCTTTGGTTAGAAATGCGCAATTTCTGTTTAAATTGCCGGGTAGATAAATTGGTAAAGTCGCCTATTTCTGAAACAGGAATTATGTATGTTCAAAGCCTGCCTCGGTATTCAATTATTCGGAAGTCGCCTAATTGGCATGGCACCGCTCTTTGAAAGCGGAACAATGCAGGTTCAAACCCTGCCTTCCGAGTTCTGCTTTTAAAATAGCAGTAATGATAATGCTCCTGTAGCCCAACTGGCAGAGGCCGCAAGCTCAAACCTTGTGTGTTATACCATTTTTCTAAAGATATGCTATGGATGAATTCTTAGCCCCCCCTTAGTAAGGGGGGGTTGGGGGGGGTAATATCTAGCGCTACTTTATGAAATTGGTATTACTGGTTCAAATCCAGTCAGGAGTACCAAATTTTCAACTAAGTTTCTACTTGCTCTTGTGGCGGAATTGGCAGACGCGGCAGACTTAAAATCTGTTCTATTTTGATTGTGAGTTCGAGTCTCACCTGGAGCACCAACGGGGTGTGGCGCAACTTGGTAGCGCGGCGGCTTTGGGAGCCGAAGGTTGCAGGTTCAAATCCTGCTATCCCGACTTTACCCCTGTGATGTAATTGGAAAACATCATCGAATCAGAATCGGTGTTTTTGCAGGTTCAAATCCTGTCAGGGGTACTGCCGTTGAAGGCTTGTGGAAATGGGGGCCATTACAAGCAAACGTCCATGTGGATGAAACCCCCTGGTGTGTCAAGGGACTCAAAGAATGGTTGTGGACAGCGACAGGTAAAAATTTTTGCTTGTTTCATGCGGCAGATACTCGTCCTACGTGCCGAATTAGAAACAATGCTGGGGCATGAGGCAAGCTGGAGTGTTGAGTTCTGATGATTTTAGCGTATACAACGGTGTGATTGTTGGAGCGCAGCAGAAATGTTTAGCACATCTACGACGACATTTTAAGAAAGTTCTTCTTCTTAGTCACGGTAACAATACTGTGGTCGCCTCTGCGTTCTTAGGATTAATTGATGAGGCATTTCGACAACACCAAAAATGGCGTGAATACCCAGAATAACTCGATTATCATACTTGGGCGAGGGACTTTAAGGTCAGGCTGGCAGAATTGTTAAATACTTGGCAAGGTCATGTTGGTCATGCTGCTGGACTGTTATTGCGCTCGTTGTGTGAGAAAGCACATCAATGGTGGTATTTTTTAGACCATCCTGAAATTCCCCCTGATAATAATTTGGCAGAACTTTCTCTGCGACTAGCTGTTACTAAACGTAAGGTATCTGGCGGTTCCCGGTCAATGTCTCGGTTTGAACAAACTGCTGATTTGTGATCTGTGATTCAGACTTGTCGGTTTCAAGGTAAAAGCGCAATGGCTTTTTTCCGTGATGCTATATCTGCCCATTCTTGTGACTTATTTATGCCTTCTTTAATTCCCCAATCTCAGACCTGAATGCTTACGAATCTGCTTACCAGGAATATTGGGTTTTGAATTTATCAGCGACGCAGATGATCGTGTTCCGATATCCTCATGATGGCGACTACGCGATCGAGAAAAAGCTCGAAGACGGAATCATGATACCGCTGGCATTTCCCGACATTCTGGTATCGGTTGAGAGACTTTTGGGTTGAATTAGATCGATCGCCCTTATTTACGAAATCACGGGCGATTCCCTACGGGATAGCTTCGCTTAACGCTCTTTTTGCAGTTCCGGTAACTTGAAAGCCAAAACAAGATCTGCTTCGGGAATTCCCGCCGCCATCAACTCGATCGCCCTTACAGAAAACTCGCAAGCGGGCGATCGGCACAAAGATTTACAAAAATAGTTGATTTTTTAGAACAGTTGTGTTATAGTAGCTTAGATGCGGGAGTATAGCTCAGTTGGTTAGAGCAGGTGACTCTTAATCTCAAGGTCGAAGGTTCAAGTCCTTCTACTCCCATCTTTAAACAACATAGTACAATACCAATACCCGCAAGCTGTGGTTATCTTGTCAATCTTAAAATTATTGACAATAATATCTGTGTCAATCAGCTTGTACAATAATCTCCATGAACATCCAGCAATTTGTTGACAACTCCCTCGGACAATGGCGATCGCAGCGTAGCGCCCATCACTTGACTTTCCGACACTTTGAAGCGATCGAGTCAGTCATTGATATCGTTGCAGTCTCACCCGATGACACAGCCGTAATCGACCTCTGCAAGTCCTACGACATAGACCCAACCGAAGCAGTCACTCCCTTCAAAATGACCTGGGAGGGACACACAGATTGGGACGAAAACGCTGAAATGAAAGGCAGTTGTATCCTAGTACCAATCCCAGATCCGACAGTCCCCAATCGCGGTAAATTGCTGCGAGACCAAGGATATGCCGAAACCATTCCCGCCGCCGCAGACTATCACATCACAGACGATGACACCTTTGTCCTCCTGACAAGCTACGATAACGCCGCAGCCGAAGAAAAAATTTGGTTCGCCAATCCCAACCTGCGCTTTCGTGTTTCCCTAATCAAAACAAGTCAAGGAAGTGGAGTAGTAACCGCATCATTTTCCTCAGAAATTCGATCGCTCTCCGGGAAATAATACCAATCATTACAAATCATGCAACAGTATTTGTAGGTGCGTCGCCATCAACAATCATGCAGCATCATTTAATCGACTTTTCGAGCGGCTACTCACCTTGCTTGCATAGTTGATCAAACAAGCCAAGAACTTGTTTTTAGTAAAATTTCTGATCGATGGTATAAGAAAGTAAAAAACAGCTTATGACTTCACTTAAAACCAATGATTTAATCACTCTCGCTCAGTGGATGGCAGGGGATTTCAGCAACCACAAACAATCCTTTGAAAAACCCCAACAATTTGCACACATTCATGTATTTTTCCGACCCTTACCCTTTGAATTTTTCAATGCCATTGGATTTTACTCCGAGCAAGTTTATGACCATGACCTCTGGACTCCCTACCGTCAAGGAGTCCACAAATTAATTGACCAGGGAGAACAAATCTATATAGAAAATTATAGTCTCAACGATCCAGTACAGTACGCCGGTGCAGCACGAGAATTAAGCATTCTCAAGACAATCAAACCAGATTGCATTCAAAGGCGCTACAATTGCTCTATGGTTTTCAAACGAGACGGAGAAATGTTTCGTGGTAGTGTAGAGCCAGGAAACCAGTGTCTCATCGAAAAAAAAGGTTGTTCCACCTACCTGATCAGCGACGTGGAGATTACCGAAACAACCTGGAGTAGTCTCGATCGCGGTATGGATGTAAATACTCACCAACAGATTTGGGGCTCAGACTTTGGCTCTTTATGGTTTGAAAAGCGCCAAAGCTTTGCCGGAGAGCTACCGCAGATCTAATTTTTACGCCGAATAATTGACAGGCGATCGCAGCACATACTACAGCCACACCTACTACCCCAAAACACTCCTGTATCCTAATAGAAATCCTGTAGTACGTGAAACAGCAACCTCGCCCACAATGTTACATTATGTAAAATTTTCTAATATAACATCTAATTATGGTAAATTTTCACATAACACAATAGTGGAGATATTTTAAATGGTTTTTGGACCTGCATCTCGACTTGGAGTCAGTTTATTTGAAGAAACACCCTGTTTAGAACTGATTCCAGGACGTTCAGAAGAAGAAGTAGAAACCATTATTCGTGCCGTCTACCGGCAAGTTTTGGGTAATGCTTACGTCATGGAAAGCGAACGAGCGACAATTCCTGAATCGCAATTCAAAAGTGGTGCATTGAGTGTACGCGAATTTGTCCGTGCTCTTGCCAAATCTGATGTTTACCGTTCTCGCTTTTTCGATACTTGTCCTCGCTATCGGTTTCTTGAACTCAATTTCAAACATCTTCTAGGTCGCACTCCCGATGGCCTAGAAGAAATGAGAGTCCATAGCACAATTTTAGATACCGAAGGCTACGAGGCAGATATTGATTCTTACCTCGACAGCGATGAATACCAAAACGCCTACGGCGAAAATATCGTTCCCTACTACCGAGGCTACAAAACCCAACCAGGACAAAACATGGTTGGGTTTACTCATATGTTTGCTCTCTTGCGCGGTGCTTCCAGCAGCGATTTCAAAGGAAGTCTTTCTGGAAAATCCCCAGTTCTGAACAAATATGTGATTCAGGAAACCCCTATAGCAGTCATTCCTCCTTCCGGCGGTTCAGTTGGGGATGGTTGGTCATTTCCCGATAGACAGCGGGGTGCTAAAAGTGTTTACAACGTGGGTTCTGGTGACGAAGGTAAGGTTTTCCGTATCGAAGTCACTGGCTATCGCACTTCAGCCCAGAATCGGATTCAAAAAATTCGGCAGAGCAACCAAGTTTATGTAGTGCCGTTTTCCCGACTTTCCCAAGAATATCAACGCATCCACAAACAAGGCGGCATAATTGCCAGCATCACTGCTGTCAACTAGAAACCGCTCAAAATTCTAGCTTCACGACTTGGGGAATTATCTCCCTGAGCGTGTTTGCAGGCAATCCTTAATTCCCAGTTTTGAAGCGTTATTTAGTCTTAGGAGAAACTCAATGAGTGTGGTTTTAGATACGCCCGTAGAACTTTGGTCTACTAGCAGTTCGGATGATACACAGGCCGTAATTCGGGCGGTTTATAAGCAAGTGCTGGGCAATCCCCATGTGATGGAAAGTGAACGCCTGACTGTGCCAGAGTCACAGTTGTGCAATGGTGCGATGACAGTACGGGAATTTGTCCGCGCTGTAGCAAAATCTGACTTCTATCGCAGTCGGTATTTTGAATCCTGCGCTCCCTACCGCTTTGTCGAGCTAAACTTTAAACATTTGTTAGGTCGCGCTCCCTTAGACCAAGC
>JBDTEI010000129.1:0-10663 GCA_039922675.1 Microcoleus sp. | reverse complement strand
GATCGCGCCCCAAGAGAAACTATAAAATTTATGTGTCTCAATCCCGGAGATATACTGGCTGGACGCTACAGAATTATTGCTCAATTAGGACGGGGAGGGTTTGCTAGAACCTACACGGCTAACGATCTAAGCAGACCCGGAAATGTGTGCGTTGTCAAGGAAATTCCTTTTCCGCCATCGAACGATCCGCGCGTCTTGGAGATGGCAAGGAGGCGATTTGAAAGGGAAGCTAGCGCTTTGCGCCGTCTCGGCAATCACTCGTGCATTCCCGAATTATTCGATAGTTTTGAAGAAAACGACTATTTTTACTTAGTTCAAGAATACATTCAAGGAGATCCGCTGAGTCAAGAACTCGCTGCGGGCCAACAATGGACGGAGCAAAAGGCGATCGCCTTGTTGCGAGAAATTCTGGAAATTTTACAGTCCGTTCATCAAGAAAATAATATTATTCACCGCGATATTACACCTTCTAACTTAATTCGGCGCGAAACAGATCGAAGAATTGTTTTAATTGATTTTGGGGCGGTCAAAGAAATCAGCACTTTTACCGCTAACTCTACAGGTGAAATATTAACATCGCAGGCGATCGGCACCAGCGGTTATATGCCTCCGGAACAATACAATCCCCGGTCTGTCCCGCAACCTTATAACGATATTTACGCTCTTGGAATTATCGCCATTCAAGCTCTCACCGGCCAACGTCCCACTAATCTGCCGCAAGACCCCCAAACTTGTGAAATTGTCTGGGATTATTCGACGCCAGATCGCCCTGCGCTACAAGTTAGCGACCGTTTCAAAAATATATTAACCCGGATGGTGCGCTTCCACTTTCAAGAGCGCTACCAATCTGTTTCTGAAGTTTTGCAAGACTTGGAGGCGATCGACAAACAGCCCAAGTCACCCAAACCTGTGCGCTTTCGCTGGCCACTGTTAGGCGTTGCGGGAATTTGCGCCGGATTGGCGATCGTACTTTTAATCCCCATAATTTCTCCGCTAATCCCCAGAATTTTTCCTCCACCACCGCTATCTACAGCCTCCATAGATGGTGTAAGTTCTGGCGAAAAACTCCTAGTACAACCCTCTGCCCTTTGGTCAAAACAAAGGGGAATCAATGAGTTTGCCAACCCAAATTATCCCGAAGCTTTAAAATTGCTCAAACAATCCTGGCAAGAAGACCGCAGAGACCCCGAAACTTTAATTTACATGAACAATGCCCTGCTGAAGGCAATCAATGCAGAGTATTATACGATCGCGATTGTTGTTCCCATCCGCAGAAATCAGGACGGTAGCATCCTCAACGCAGATTTAGCCGAAGAACTGCTGCGAGGTATTGCTCAAGCTCAAACCGAAGTTAATTTAGGTCTCCTCGCTGCAAATGACAGCAATAAAGATTTTCCCGGTCAAGGCTTTCTCGAACCAAAATCTATCAAAGGAAAAGGTCTCAAAGTCATCATTGCGGATGACGGAAATATTAAATCCTACGCAAGGCAAAGGGCAAATTACCTGGTCGCTCAGCCCGATATTTTAGCAGTCATCGGACACTACACCAGCGACATGACCGTGGCAACAGTAGATATTTACGATCGAAATAAACTGGTTCTTATTTCTCCGGGAGCCACAACAGAAGAACTGACGCGCAAACCTCGAAAATTTTTCTTTCGGACGGCTCCGACAACTAGCATAGAAGCTGAAGCTTTAGCGAATCAACTGATTAAAGTCGGTGAGAAAAAAGTGGCAGTTTTTTACAATCCCAATAGTCCGTTTAGCGCTTCTTTGTGGGAAGAATTAAAAAAGCAATTTGAAGCCCAAGGAGGTTCGACTTTTAGGGGTAATTATTACGACTTATCTAAAAATGATTTTAACGCCAAAACATCAATCAAAGAAGTGGAAAAATCCGGAACAAAAGCGATAGCTCTCATTCCCGACGGTCAAGTTACTAAATCTCTAGAAAATGCGATCGCAATGATTAAAGCTAACAACGATCGCAATTGGATTGTCGGTCCCTGGACGCTGTACGATTCGAGAACGCTAAAAGTAGCACAACAGCTAAAGTCATTTGAAAAATTAGCCATATCCATATTTTGGCATCCGTTAACAAGTTTTGACAAAAAGTTTCCGCCCAACTCTCAAAAATTGTGGGGAGGCCAGGTCAATACTCGATCGGCTTTAACCTACGATGCTGCCAAGGTGCTGATTAAAGCCATAGAAATGCAGCCAGAACCCAGTCGCGAAGGAATGCAAACAACCTTAGCATCTCCTGACTTTAAAGCTGATGGAGCGACGGGTATAATTGAGTTTGACTCGATGACTGGAAATCGCAAAAATCCTCCTAAAGGAATAGCGCACATTGTACCGTGTGCTAAAGAAAAATTTAGCCTTACCTTTGTACCGATGGAATTTCCGACAGCCGCCGCCGCCGGTTTAAAATGCAATTGAATTGATAGAGAAAAAGTTATTAGTCATCAGTCATTAGTATTCGTAGGGTGCGTCGCCATTTCATAATCTTAAATTCAATCGACTTTTCGAGCGCGACGCACCTTGCATACATTGCCGTGCACACAACCCTCCGTTTTACTCCGCCCAATACTTGTTTTTATTAAGCAATTGTCGCGTGCGTCTCTGTGAGATTGTTGCTCTTTCTGCAAGGGATTCTCTTTATTCGACGCAGCCTACGAATAATATTGCTACGACGGAAGTGCTGGGAAACTGTCAAATAGAGGGTTGTTTATTCAAGTCGCGATAGGACAGGTGCGTCGCTGCTCGAAAAGTCGATTTTTATTAAGGGATTTTCGAGCGCGACGCACCTTACAGCTACAGTGGGTATCAGCCCCCAACATTTAAAGAAAAAATTAGATATATTAAACAAAGCTAGTTTTTTTTATACTAACGCTTATGACGGTCAATCTCGCTTCCGCACCAAGTTCTAGTCTCAAACCAGAAGCCCAGAATATCTCGGCCCTCAAACAAGTCTTGCAGACAATAAATGCCGATAGCTGTCCGGGTTCCTACAACTTCCACCTCCACACGGTTAACTCCGACGGGCGATCGCAGTCAGAGAAAGTGATGGAACAAGCAATAGCCATCGGCCTCAAAGGCTTAGCTATTACTGACCACCACAGCACCAAAGGCTACGCTCAAGCTCAAATCTGGCTGGATAATTGGAAATTAAAGCATCCCGACAAAAAAATCGCAGCGCCGACTCTTTGGACAGGGGCTGAAATTAATGCCGAATTGCTCAACAACGACGTACACATTCTCGCTTACGCCTTCGATCCAGAACATCCCAGTCTGACACCTTACTTGCGAGGTAAAGGTACTGAAGGCCACGCTTCTTATGGCGCAGCCAGGGTAATTGAAGCGATTCAGGAAGCAGGAGGTTTAGCAGTTCTAGCACATCCTTGTCGGTATCGATCGACCGCCGATAAACTCATCCCAGAAGCAGCCAGTTTCGGCATTGACGGCGTAGAAACTTACTATGCTTACGGCAATCCCTGTCCTTGGAAACCAAGTCCCAAACAAACTGCTTTAGTCAAAGATTTAGCAGAAACTTATGGTTTGCTGGGAACTTGTGGAACTGACTCTCACGGCCTCAGTCTTCTAGTCCGAATCTAGTAGTTTGGGAATTGGGAATTGGGAATTGGGAATTGGGAATTGGGAATTGGGAATTGGGAATTCAAAAAAAGGTGCGTGACAGTCCAAAGTCACAAACTAAAAGTTAAAGCTTTCTCGCTGTCACGCGCCCTATAACTAATGACTCATGACTAATGACTCATGACTCATGACTAATGACTAACGTTCTGGGAACAACTGACAGACTCTGTTAGTTGGCTGATTTGCCCAATCTAATCGAGAATTGCCAAATCTATCCATCCAAGCTTCCAAATAAGCCCGATTAGCCTTTTTTTCCTCGGGATCGGAGGTTTTCATTGGATGAGGTGCTAGACCAAAAATAGTCGCTGTCGTCACGCAAAACATCGACTTCTGAAAACTTTGGCAAATTTGCACGCGCACATCATCTTCGCCGCGACAGCTAGTGCGGTAAATTTCTTGCAAATAATCCGGCAGAAAATGCCGCATATCTTGCATCAATTGAGTGGGCGGAATGCCTGCGCCTCCGATCGGCAAAGGGTCAGCAAATAAAGCCCCGTAGCCAAAATCTTTTTGTTCTTCGGGGATTTGGTGTGCTTGGGCGTTGTATGAAACTACTCCAAAAAATGCAGTACCTCGAAAGAAGATTGCTTCTACATAAGGCACTGCTACATCTGCTAAAAATGTCAAGCCGGCCGAGGCTGGAATGATATCGTAGACTTCACCACCAATCTTGACGCTGTAGGTGATTGGTAGACTGGCGGCGCCCACCAAACCTGCTAAAACAAAATCAACTACGTCAGCGATCGACTTAATTTCACCTGCTTCGTAGCGATCGGACAAATCAATAAACAAATCGCTCATTACCCGCCAAAACTGACCCAGCCCGGTGTAGTAAGCCAGCATCCGCACTTGTTCCGGCAAAAAATTCGGGAAGGCTTTGTGCAGTCCCTGCATGAAAAAATTGCCTTTTAACTTAGCTGCGATCGCCTTTTGGACCAAACTGCTGAATTCCGGGGAATCCAAATAACTGTCTAAACCACCACCACCGTGCCAAAGCATGGTTCTCATCACATACTCAGCATACTCAAAATTAATGCGGTCGTGGGACAAATGGCGCAGCAATTTCGGCCGGGTTACCTCCCCGTTGAAATATTTAAAAAACGGGAAAAGCACTAAGAATTGTTCTTCTGCGATGTAGTTGAGATTGAGGGAATAGGCATCGAGAACCACACCATAACTTTTGAGAATGCCGACTACTTCTACTACATTGTCCGCTGATTCGGGAAGCAAAGCTTGGCCCGATTCCAAGATGTCAATGTATGCTGCTAGGGGATGGGAAGACGGTCTTAATACGGTACTTTTCATTTGATTTGATCCTTAATTGAATAACTATTTTCTTAGGGAACAATTCAGAATTCAGAGAAATGTTTGTAGTAAGGATTTCAGTCATTATCGGCTAAAAGCTTTCTGAAAAAACTGAATAACTCACTACAAACTTATGGAAGATATCAGTCGAAGTTTTGAGCAACTTGTTGAACTTGCGCGGGAACAGCCGATACTAGAGCGATCGCAGTTTTCTCGCTCAAGCCAATTAAAACTCCCGGCTGTACTCCCATGATGGCGATGATTACTGCTAAAACTAGCGAAGGAATGCGATCGCGCCACCGCACTTGCGGCAAATTCACTACCAAATCGGAAAGGCGGCCGAAAAAGGCACGGTTGACCATAATTAAATAGTAGACTGAAGTTAAACCAGTGCCGATCATGCAGAGCAAAGTTTGCACGGGAAACACTGGTAAACTGCCCCGAAATATCAAAAATTCAGCAATAAATCCCGCCAACCCCGGAATGCCGGCACTCGCCATCACGCCAAGGATCATTAAACTGCCAATCATCGGCAAACCGCGATCGGGATTGAACAAACCTTTGAGTACATCGATGTTGCGACTGCCGGATTTTTTGTAAACAATACCCACACTCAAAAATAGCAGCGCCGAGATTAAACCGTGGCTAACCATTTGCAATACTGTTCCCAGCATACTAATCGGAGTCGCTGCGGCGCTAGCTAACAAAATGTAGCCCATGTGAGCGATCGAGCTATAAGCTACAATTTTTTTCATATCTTTTTGGGCGATCGCGCAACTAGCCCCGTAAAGCACGCTTACCACAGCCCAACTCGCCAACCAAGGTGCCGCCACCGCCCACGCATCCGGGAACAAACCCATACCAAAGCGCAGCATCCCGTAGGTTCCCAACTTCAACAGCACCCCTGCCAACAGTACCGAAACAGGAGTCGAAGCTTCTACGTGAGCATCCGGCAGCCAAGTATGAAAAGGCACTAAAGGAATCTTAATTCCAAAAGCCAACAACACCCCAGCCAACAAAACAATTTGCCTTACCAAAGGCAATGGCGAGCCTCCTTGCAAATGCGATGCGCCCGCTGCACCAACCATATCGAAACTAGAAGCACCGCTGAGCCAAACCACCCCCAAGAAAGCAGCCAGCAGGACAATCCCTGAAAATGCAGTATAGATTAAAAACTTAGTAGCAGCATAACCCCGGCGCTGACCTCCCCAAATCGCAATTAACAGGTAAAGCGGAATCAGTTCTATCTCGAAAAACAGGAAGAATAACAGCAGATTTTGAGATAAGAAAGCCCCCGTGACTCCACCACTAATTAACAGCATCAAAGAATAATAAAGTCGAGGTCTGCGGATCGACTCATCCGTAGCGTAAATCGCTACCCCTGTCAGTAGAGTATTTAAAATTACCAAAGGTAGTGACAAACCATCAACGCCGAGATTGTAATTCAATCCCAAAGCATCTATCCAAGGAATAAATTCCGAAAACTGCAACTGACTTGTACTGGTCTCAAACTGAGCTGCCAAAATCACCGATTGAATAAAAGTTACGCCCGCAATCGCGATCGCAGCATTCCGAACTATTTTAGAACTGATCGCACCGGGCCAGAACCCAATCAGAGCGGCCGCCAACATTGGTATCCAGATTAAAGCACTGAGCATCAATTAAAACTCCCCTGTTACACAGCATTTAGAACTATATTTAACAGTAACGCAAAGCAACTGAATAAAAAAGGTATCGGCTGATTTTCTTGTTAACATAGATGCAAATGTCTCGGAAATCATCCTATCACCTCAATTATTGCCGACCGAGAAAATTTGCAAATTCAATCGGGTTCTCCTTCCACGCGCCTCACAGTTGCCGACTTGGAACAAGTGCAAGCTATACTCTCGGAAGCACATCTAGACTACCAACTCGAACTGGTAGACTGGAAGATTATCGTTACGCGCCCATCAGACATTGGATCGAGCGAAATTGGAGCCGAGTTTGTGAGACTTTTACTAAACTGGGTCAAGCCCCGGAAACTCGGACGAGTTTTTGAGTCCAGCGGCGGGTTTATTCTTCCCAATTTAGACTTGAGAGCACCGGATGTTTCTTTTGTGTTAGCGGCACGTCTCAAACAAAGCAAACGGTATTTTGCCGATCTGGTTCCAGATTTAGTTGTAGAAATCAAATCTCACGGCGATCGCCTCAAACCCCTCCGAGACCAAATTCTATCATTTATCGAACTCGGAGCAAAAGTCGGAATATTAATCGATCCAGACCAACGGATAGTAACGATTTACACTCCGAAAGCCAAGCCAGTTGTCTTGACAGACGGCGACTTGATTTCTATTCCCTAACTTTTACCCGGTTGGGAAGTTCCGGTTGCAGAATTGTGGTCTATTGAGTTTGAATGAAATCAGAGGTAACAGCAGATAAACCCCAAAGAAATTTATCTGCGTACCCTTCGGGAAGGCTTCGCCTACATCTGCCAATATCTGCGGTTTAAAACTGCCAAATAATCAGCCCCAGCAACCCAGCAACCCCGGTCGCAATAGTCAACACATAAAACTGCGACTGACCGGTGCCACTGTACTTCAAACCTTCGCCGCTAAAAATGGTTGCAAAACCGAACAAATTCACCGCCCCGTCTACCACGTACTTGTCAGTCCAAGCGCTGATTTTGGCAATAGAAGCCACGGCCCAAACGACAGTCAAGCGGTAAACTCGATCGATATAAAAGTCGTAAGCAAACAAATCCTGCACCGCTGGAATCGGCAACCGTACTGGTCGAGGTAAAACCCCGTACCAATAAATCGCCACCCCAACCGCCACACCAATCAAGCCAGATAACACCAACAGCGGAGTATCCAGAGTCTTCAACAGCAAATTTAAACTATCAAAATCCCCAGTTTTCGCCCAAGGCCCAGTCCAACTAATTAACAGTTGCCACCGCTGCAATATCCAAGGCACTAACAGCCCGAGCACGGTCAAAGTTACCATCGGTAATGCCATAGTCCAAGCGACTTCTGGAGCTCTGCGAGTTTTCGGCTGCGGTTTTCCGACAAATACTAAACCGAATACGCGAGTTAAATTTAGCGCCGTCAAACCGTTAACCAAAAGCAATACTACTACCAACCACAAAGGCACTGTCCAAAAACCATTGAGCCAGCGGCGCATTACCCAAAAATTGCCCATCGGCAATAGCGCTACCATGCCCGCAGCGCCTACTAAATAAGCCATAGTTGTGGCAGGCATTTTTGACCACAACCCACCCATTTCTGTTAGATCTTGAGTGTTGGTTGTGAGAATAATTGACCCTACGCTCATGAATAATAGTGCTTTGGAGATCGAGTGCGCGAACAGCAACAGCAAAGCAATGTCTGCTTGATTGAGTCCCACCGCGATAAACACTAAACCCATAGAAGCGCTGGTAGAATGCGATAAGGCTCTTTTGATGTCGATTTGGGCGATCGCGACCAAGGAAGCGCCAACGGCCGTCACCGCACCCAAAACCACCAACACCACACCAGTCACCGGCGACAGCGCTAAAACAGGCTGAAGTTTAATCAAAATATAAGCGCC
The DNA here is from genome assembly GCA_039922675.1 of Microcoleus sp. GTDB lineage: Bacteria > Cyanobacteriota > Cyanobacteriia > Cyanobacteriales > Microcoleaceae > Microcoleus. The sequence goes on along the minus strand of JBDTEI010000129.1, from coordinate 2,143 downwards.
AGCACCTACAACAACCGTATTCCGCATAATCGAAGCCGGGTTGGGCCCTTCCATCGCCTCGTCAAGCCACAAATGGAACGGAAATTGAGCGCACTTGGCTGTAGGTGCAGCGATTAAAGCCAAACCTAAAAGAGTGGCTACCAAAGGAGACAAAGTTGCAGTTGCCGCCCATGTTTCTAAATCGGAAAAATTCAAACTTCCGGCCAGAGTAGAAAGCGTCACTACTCCCATCAGCAGCGGTACGTCTCCTACACGCTTTGTTAAAAACGCATCTCTAGCCGCCGTTACTACCAGCGGTTGAGCGTACCAAAACCCGACTAGCAAATAAGTTGAAAGCGTCAGCAATTCCAACAAAGCGTAAGTTAGCAGCAGCGAGTCGCTAATGGCAATCCCGCTAATTGCTCCTTCAAAAAAACCTAGCAGCCCAAAAAATCGAGCTAGCGCCCAGTCTTTTTCCATGTAGCCGAGAGCGTAAATTTGTGCTAGCAAACTCAGAACTGTAACTAACTCCATTGCTCCGACGCTGATGGTGGAGATTTCTATGGCAAAAGACAAATTTAAATCTGCTGCTTGCACCCAGTGTACGAGCAACTGTTGGGGCGGTTGATCCCACGTTGCTCTAAAAACCACCGTTCCGTGGATGAAAGCCAATATAGTCATCAGCAAATTGAAGTAAGCTGCGGGTCTCGGCCCGGTGGTGCGAACGGTTCCTGTAGACCACGGCAAAGTTAAAATTGCGCCAATTAAGCCATATAAAGGAACCCACCAACAGGCTTGGAGGAGAAATTCAGTCATTTAATTGATCCTTGAAACTTTAAATTACTGGCTGCCTCGATCCAAAGGCAGTTCCGGGCGATCGCCCGACACCCTAAAACTTTAAGTGAACCAGATCGTATAGTTCTGGCAAAATAATTCGCACCCAAAATTAACTATACATTAAAGCATCAAAAATAATAATTATGTGAATACAAAATTACTGCTTTCTCAGAATCGGCAATCAAAGAAAAAAAAGACCGCCGATTGCAAAGACTGCCTTTGTTGGCTGTTTACTCGCGATCCCCCCCTGGGAAATCCCCAAGTTTCGCGACACCGAGCGCCCCAACCTCCACCCACCGAACTCTAGTTTACAGGTATTTGTACTTACTTTACTCCCCGAGCGCCACCCGCATCTACCCCTCTATATATTAAGATTATTAAATAAATATTAAATTATTTGAATTAACATAAAAAATTTTAATTTTTGTTATTAAACATTATGATGTTAGTTTATATTGTCAAGGTGGACAGCTTCCCCTATTCTATAAGGATAGGAAGCTTTACACTGCATTCCTAAATAATGTGGCCTTCCCCGTCCAAATTTTTAGATTTATCAAAGATTTGTAACGGAAATTCCGCTCATGCTTAAATTGGAGATTCAAAAATGTCAATAGCCGTGGGAATGATTGAGACAAAAGGTTTTCCCGCCGTTGTGGAAGCTGCCGACGCGATGGTCAAAGCTGCTCGCGTTACCCTTGTGGGTTATGAAAAAATCGGCAGCGCCCGCGTCACCGTAATTGTGCGCGGCAACGTGTCCGAAGTCCAAGCCTCAGTTGCAGCCGGAGTGGAATCCGTCAAGCGGGTGAATGGCGGAGAAGTAGTCTCTACCCACATCATCGCTCGCCCCCACGAAAACCTAGAGTATGTTCTGCCGATTCGTTATACAGAAGCAGTAGAGCAGTTCCGAGGCTACTAAGTTCTTAGCGCGCTGAAATTTCGTTAGACGAAACGTTTGACGAAAAGCAGTGCGATCGTCAAAAATTAACAGTTTAGTTCCCAAATATTCAATCAGGAGTAAAACCAATGGCAATTGCAGTTGGCATGATCGAAACCTTAGGCTTCCCCGCAGTTGTGGAAGCTGCTGACGCGATGGTCAAAGCAGCCCGTGTCACCTTGGTAGGGTACGAAAAAATCGGTAGCGCTCGCGTTACAGTCATTGTAAGAGGAGATGTCTCGGAAGTGCAAGCTTCCGTCGCCGCTGGAGTAGAGTCGGTGAAGCGCGTTAACGGCGGACAAGTGATGTCCACCCACATTATCGCCCGCCCTCACGAAAACTTGGAGTACGTGCTGCCCATTCGCTACACCGAAGCTGTAGAACAGTTCCGCG
>JBDTEI010000128.1:0-9457 GCA_039922675.1 Microcoleus sp. | reverse complement strand
CGCTTAACGCATCGTAGCGCAGAATCCGGCACGGGCTGCCTTTTTCCAAGGAAGGCACGGCGCCATCCTGTACCATAGCGTTTTCGGTGGCGGTGAATAGGTATTTGCGATCGGGCGTTAGAGTCAAACTTTCAAAAGCGAGATTGTTGCGAATGCCTTTAGTGCCTTTGTCGTCGGGCAAAAATAGTTCAGGAATGGGCAGCGTTTTCAGCAGTTTACCATCCAGGGAGAATTCTTTGATGAAAGGAGCGATTTGGCGATCGACATCTCCCTCCGAAGAAACAAACACGCTGTTGCCAGTAAAAGCTATCCCTTCCGGATCTAAACTTAATTCGGGAAAACTCTTGCCGTTTTCATCTAATAAAGTAGTGACGCCAGTAAAAGCAATCTGCTCTTTTTCCAGCTTACCAGATTGCCAGTTAATTTTGAGAGAGTAGAAGCGCGCCGGAGCCTTGCTGCTGCGGTCATCAGAAATGGCATAATAGACTTGTTTCTCGGCATCGTAAGTAATGCCCGAAAGCCCGCCAATTTCCGTCCCCTGAAACGGAGAACCTGTAGGAAATATTGCTCTGCCGATAAAATCTATTTTGGTAACAGCGAAAGATTGGGCTGACAGGTTTACCAAAATAGCAACTGTTGCTGCTATCAAAAAACAGACAATAAATATAGTTGCTTTTGCTAGATTTCGCATTTTACGAATAAGTAGGTTGTCATACCAAACCAGGGTTAAAAACCTTCTTAATTCTTGAGTCCGCGGAGGCGGACTTCGTTTGTCTAGACGCGGTTTCAACCGCCGAGTCATATCTTCTTCTCTTTCTGACTTCGCGCCCTTTGCGTCTTCGCGGTTCGTTAAATCATAAAATCACTGTTTCTGGCTTAGCAAAAAATTGGTCAACCAATCCTTAACAACATAAGTAGCGCGACAGTCGTCTTCATTGTAGCGGACGATCGCCTCCAAGATCGATCGATCGCCCGTTTTGAGCCAATCATCGTACCAACAGACACACTGAGCCCCATTAGCCTTAGCATCACGCCAGTCAAAACCCAGCCAGCGGGCGATGGGTTTGAGTGCATAACTTTCCACCGGCATAATCGCTTTTTGCGTCACTTGTTTGTGAATATCGACAAACCGTTTTAGCACTGGTTTCCACAAATAAGCTGGAGTATTGTAAAGTCTTGCTAGGCGTTTAAAAGTCTTGACTTCGTAGTCGCAAAAGTGGAAAATCGGAGCAATAGGATAAGCCCACATTAGTTCTAAAAATTGCTCCCAAATTGCACCTTCCTCTGCTGCTGATTCTGCCAGAAAACCGTGGAATTTTTCAGTTTTGTTGTACCTATCGACAACTAAGACTCCGTGGAGATAATCTAAATTCATCTCCGGTTCCGCTTCAATGTCAAAATAGAGTTCGATTGGGGCGATCGGCAAAAACACCGATTGAGAATAAGGAATTGGCTTGCTGCGAAGAATTGGCGCAGGCTTGGAAGGTGCAGCAGATTTATTTTCTATAGTTTTAACAGGCTCAATTTTAGCTATTACTAAACTATTTTTTGCAACTTCTGGTATTCTGATAAACTGATTAACTTCTGCCTCTTCCCTTCTTCCTTCTTCCTTATTCTCTCTTCCTTCATCTGCCATTCTGCCTTCCTCTTCATCTTCCCTTGTTCCTTCTTCCTTCTTCCTTCTTCCTTCATCTTCCCTTCTGCCTTCTTCTTCATCTTCGCTTCTGGCTTCTACCTCTTCCCTTCTTCCTTCTTCCTTCTTCCTTCTTCCTTCTTCCCGCAACAGCGGTTGATTTAATAAGTGAGATTGAGCTTGCCGCACTACATCAAAAGCAACTCCGTCGGGAAATTCTGGATAATCTGCCAGCAATTCGTAATTAGCATTAGCGAGAGATTCTACATCAGTAATTTCGAGAGTTTTTAGTCTAGCATAGCGGCCAGCAGTAACTCCGGGCAATAGCGAAAGATGTTTAATAGATTCGGCTTCCCCATGACAAGTAGTATACCAACCGCAAAGATTGCATTTTTGGCGGGAAATGAAAACTTCTGGTTTATCCCGATTTTCTATCATCTGAATGCAGCGATCTAATATCTCGAACATCTGAGGATTTCGCTGATCGAGATCCACTTGCCAAAACCCTTTTGTTCGCAGCATCAGCCACGCAGAATCGGGGATTTTTCCCTGCACTGCTGCTAATATTCGGGCGTGAAAAGCGGCAATAATTTGATAATCGAGTTTTGGCCGCTTGCTGAGCCAAATATCGGCAGTAACGTAACTCCAATCGCCAAATTTGGATTCTCCGGGCTGTTTGATTAATAAATGCGGGCGGCTGACGAGGGTACTATTTGAAGGGTGCGGAGTGGAGGATGAAAGATGAATATTAGTTTGGGAAACTTCCCCGGTATCTGAGAAATATTGACCGTCAATTCCTACCAGAGAAGTTGAGTTACCGTTGGTTTTGTCCAATTCGCCTTGGATTAGAACTCCTCGGTAAATGCGATCGACTCCTTGCTGCATTAAACTCAAAGTAGCGATCGCGCCAGCTTCCCAATCCCCTCTAGGATATGATGGTTGTTGGTAAGTCTCGTGTTCCAAAACCTGCTGCTGGTAGGCGGCGCTGTCGCGCATCAGTTTCAGCAAAAAGTCGCTGGGGGGGTCTAGTTGTTTCCAGTCTCCGCAGGTGTCTAAAAATGCTCGGAGATTGCATCGTTGATAGGAAAGTAGCAGTTTGTCAGTTATTAACATTTAGTATTCGCAAGGGCATAGAATAATTAGAAGGAAGAAGGAAGAAGGAAGAAGGAGGAAAGCCTTTCGACTTCGCTCAAGGTAAAAAGAAGGAAGAAGGAAGAAGTAAGAAGAAGCCTTTGTTAGAGAGGTTTTGGACGATCGACATTTATGCAATATTAACGTTATCAATAATTCCCCAGAAAAAATGACAAAGGACAATCACCGGCAACAATTTCCAGCTTTGGCCAATAAAGCTTATTTTAACTACGGCGGACAAGGGCCGCTGCCTGAGCCTGCTTTAGAGGCGATTTATGAGGCTTACAAGCGGGTGCAGCTTGGGGGGCCGTTTTCGGGGGAGGTGGGGGCTTGGGTGGTTCAGGAGGCGATGCTGACGCGACGGGCGATCGCATCTGAGTTGGCCGTACCTGCTGAAACCATCGCCCTGACTGAGGATGTCACCGTGGGCTGCAATATTGCGCTGTGGGGCATTGATTGGAAAGCGGGCGATCGACTGCTGCTTTCTGATTGCGAACATCCGGGCATTGTAGCTAGTGTAATGGAACTTCAGCGCCGTTTCAACATTGAGGTTGCGACTTGTCCGCTGGCGGCAACTTTGAATGAAGGATCTCCGGTTCAGGTAATTGCTGATAGTTTGCAGCCAAATACTCGCTTGTTGGTAATCAGTCACATTTTGTGGAATACCGGTCAAGTTTTGCCTTTGAATAAGATTGTGAATGTCTGCCATAAAGCAGGAGTCAAAGTCTTAGTTGATGCGGCGCAATCTGTGGGGGTTTTGCCTTTGGATTTGATTGAGTCTGGGGTTGATTTTTATGCTTTTACCGGTCATAAATGGTGGTGTGGCCCGGAAGGTTTGGGCGGGCTTTATGTGAGTCCGGCGGCTTTGGCAGATTTGCATCCGGTATTTATCGGTTGGCGGGGAATTGTCACTGATTCTAGCGCTAATGTCCTGGGATGGAAGGCTGGATCTCAGCGCTACGAGATTGCGACTTCGGCTTATCCTTTGTATGCGGGTTTGCGAAGTGCGATCGCGCTTCAGCACGAATGGGGAACAATTGCAGAAAGGTATGCAGAAATTTGTCGTTTGAGCAAGTATCTTTGGGAGCGTTTGTCGGAACTTCCCGATGTGGAATGTTTGCGAACATCTGCGCCGGAAGCTGGTTTAGTTTCGTTTCGATTGATGAATGGGATGCCGCACAACCAGTTGGTTAATTTGTTGGAAAAACAGGGAATTATGGTGAGGACTATTCTTTCTCCTGACTGCGTGCGGGCTTGCGTTCACTATTTTACAACTGAGGCGGAGATCGATCGGTTGGTTGAGGCGATCGCAATACTTTAGGGTGCGCCGCCGTCTTGAAGATACTGTGCGATCGACAACAATAAGTAAGGTTTGTAGTGGGGACTTTAGTCCTCTGAATCTGCGGAATGAAGTCCTGACTACGAAAGGTTTTTAGGGCACTTCAACTCTGACAAATATTATTTCAAACTAGCATTAGATGTTAATTTTTTGTGGGATTTATCTGATAATATGGTAAGTATGTTGAAGATTTTGTTTAAAGAGGTTATGTTGTGGCTTGAACGCGATGGATTAATCGGGTTTGATTAACGATCGCGTTTTGCTCAATAGCTTGCGTTGTGTCAGGCATTCTGCGCCATTAACCTGCAATAAACGTACAGTCACTCGACCGATCGCAGTTAGAGGTTCGATCGCACCACTTTCAGTTTGAAGTTGAAAATTATCTTCCCAGCGATCTTTTCGAGGGTTGTAAAGTCGAACTACTTCACCTGTTTCTGGATCGATAGAGGCAATATCGCTGCCTTTATTTTTGTTACAAAGTGAGCAAGATAAAGCCAGATTACTTTCAACTGTTTCGCCCCTGTGTTTTTCTGCGATGATATGGTCTACCTGATGAGACGAGAGGGCGAGTGTTTCTGGGATTAAACAATATTCACAGCATCCTTTGGCGCGATCGCATACCATGCGTCGCAAACTAGCTGAAACGTAGGTTTTGCTCATGCAGCCTCGCTCATTTTCACCAAAGCTTGCGCTTTTGCAATGCGTACTAAATGCTCGATAAATTCGTATTGTTGCCACAAACGCTGCTCGATCGGCGTAAGTCCTTCTGTGCGGTTTTTCTCTAATAAAGTATCGATTTCCGATTGAAGAGAGTCGGACAAACGCAGGGCTAATATTTCTTGTGGCGACGGTAAACTTGCTATAAATTCTAATATCTGCCTTAGTCCAGAAAAACCGTTTGAAGGATTGGCTTCGACTTCCCTCAATCCTAGCATCAAAATCTGTGGTAATTCATCTTTGAGAGGATCTAGCCGCAGTGCTAGTTCGTCGGGAATTTGAAGAGTAATTGTTGCCATTTTTTTTAGTTACTGACGCTCTCATTTAATTTTAGCATAATATCAAGTTCGATCGCTCTTTGTGTAAAGGGGATTCGCAGGCAGTCAAACACGGGTGAGTTGATTTATATTCAACAGTACCGCATTATTATCGCAGTAAATCAACCATTGCGATCGGGAAGTTTTCATTTGAGTAAAACTTGAGCATCAGCAGTCATTGATTTTCAGCCAACCACCCATCGATTTCTTCTCGGTTGCGATCGTAATAGTTCGCAACTGCTTGCAAATCATCAAGGGTGAGTCTTAGATAATTATAGAGAAGTTCGGCTTCATTTGCGCCCTGTTATTGGTAGGCGATAATCGTCCAGACGGGAATGCGGGTATCGCGAATTCGCGCTGCACCGCCACAAATTCCTGGAGTTTTGTGAATGGGATGTTGAAGGGTTTGGACGAATTGCAGCGTTTGTGCTAGCAAGTAATCAGGCAGTGTTTCAATGGTTGCTTAGTATTAATCAGTCGGCAAGGATTTAGAGAGATTGGATTACTAGAAGGCTCCAGAATGCATATTCGTTCATTAAAATTGGATGGATTAACGGTAGAAACAGCATCAGCCATCTTCAAAGGATAATCTTTATCTAACCAGGACAAATGGAGTGAACTAATTCAACTCTATCGAGCAACCCCTTGGGATTAAAGCTAGTTGCCAAGACAATTAAAAGCCTATTTAATGGCGAAGTATCTGAGTATTTACAACTTGAAACAATAGCTATCATGCCTGATCTGCAAAAAATCTTAGATGAGCAGTTCCAAGCATTATCAATAATAGAAACAAATCTTCTATGCTGTCTAGCAACTTATCACGAGCCAATTTTATTCAAACAATTGCCATAAAAGTTTCAGTATAAAGCAGATATAACAGATATTATACAAGCTTTATAATCTTTAGTAGGTCGCTTTTTAATAGGACAAAGTAAAACAGGCAGTGAATTACTTTTTGCTGTGCAATCTATGGTGCAAAATTACATCACCAAATATATAAAATCTGGCAATGCAACTGATGCACTAGATCATGAACAGTAGATAGTAGAATAATTCATCTATAAATTTTTCCTGTTCTGACTGCTTCTCCTAATGACTTTAGGGATGCCATTGTCTGAGGCAACAAGCTGAGTCACAGCCCCTGTCGGCTCTTTATGAGTGTTTGCTTTTGCCCTGTGATTACTGGAGGTTGCATTTTTAGGACTATGACCACGGCTTTCATAGTCACTTTCTTCTAGGTCTATCGAGAGAGCATAAAAAAGATCACACAAACTCTTTCTATTAACAGGAGCTGTGGTATGCAGTATTTTTCTGATAGTTTCACGCTGCATCCCAACCGTAACTTCTAATTGAGAAAGGTTTACATTTTGAGGAAACGGCGTGTTGACTGATTTAAAATAATTTTCCTCACTACCACCCTGAGATAATTCCCTTAAAGCAGTTTGTACTTTTTGCAGCCCTTTGCTAGTTAAATAACAATTTTTATTCATCATATAATTTTTGGTGTTTGAGTGCTAACCATTGACTTTGCCTTCCATACTGAAAACCCCAAATCTGGGATTAGGTATCTTGCCTACTTAGCTATAAACTGCCGATCGGCAGGATATGGGGTTGTATCCGAGTACAGTTTGCTGAAAAGCCTACTGTGATTGATTTTGACCAACTTTAACATATTTTTTTTACATCTGCGCTGATGATCGGCATTAATGTTTGAAGTGTGGTTTATTTTGATATTAGTTCCACTTGAAACGCCAGGCCAGATGCTGACACACAGCTAAATGGCAGTTTTCTCTCACAAATACAAAAAAGCGGCGTCCCACTGGGGAATCACCGCTCGTCAAATAAATACATCTCCAACATAGCATCATGGACAACTTATCTCTAAACCCCGATCGCCCGTTGCGAAAAAATCATCGATCGGGCATCATCCTAGTGCTCAACATTCTCGCCATTCTCTTTCAGGCAAACACTTCTGGCGAGAAGTGGTTACAACTGCAACAAATTTGTCCTGAACAAATCGAGACTCACTGGCGCGGCTACAGCTATATCCGGCTGTTTTCCTGCTGCTTGTTCGAGATGCTTCTCATCTACCTCCCACCGGCGACAGACACGGGAATTCACGATCACGATTCTTGGTACAACGTTAACCTCTTGATTGCCGGCGAAACAGCAATTGACAGCCAGTACAAAATTCGTGGCGGAAAGCCGAAACTGGTTCAAGAACAAAAACTCAGCAAAGGGAAGTTCTCTCAATTGATGCGCTATCGCCCTCACAATCTCTGTTGTCCAGCATCTGCTATCGCCCCAACTATTACGCTTAACATTCATTTCCCGAACCGAACTGAATCTTAAACGATTGGCGATCGCATTTTTCACTATCAAGTGCGATCGCCTCCCCAAAGCTAAATTTTGGCCAATTACTCTACATCAGCGCCACCACACGAGGAAACAACCTATGACTACTTGCCCTTACAAAGACAATCCCAACCTCAAAAAATTGCCCTGCAATTGGCATTCACACCCAGAAGACCACAACATCCGGCTGTGCGACTGCGGAAATTTCTACAAAGTCGATGAATTAGTCAATCCCTTTCAAGGTTCGCCGTTGTTCTTTTTGCTCTTGGCTGTCATCATTGTCATACTCGGTCAAGCTATCGGCTTTGGAAAACCGGCTTTGAATACACCAGTACCCCAAAATTACAACCAGCTTCAGGATTCTCGCTAACAGAATCAATACCTGCTTGTAAAAAAGGCGATCGCCCTTTCTCTAAAAAACACAAAGCGCGATCGCCTTTTTGCCTCAATATCAAGCTCAAATTAGCTTCGCCACTGATTCAGCCAGCGGACTTGCCCTTTCCAGTCAGCAGCTTGTGTTTCTGACAAAAGCCGATCGAGCGCAGCAATTAGAGTAGATAATGTCCAACTATTTTGAGCTGCCAAAATGATACCGCAATGTTCGGGATAACGCTGAGATAAGACCTGAAAATCGCGAATATTGAACGTAAAAATACATCGTCCGCGCGCTGTAGATTCTAATAATTGAACCTCATCGCTCGCATCTAAAGCCATCCAATCAGTCGGTGTCCGGCTGACATCGTGACCGCGAGATAAAAGAGCAGTTTGCAAAGCTTTAATAGAGGTATCTGCATCCAAATGTAATAGCGGTTTAGACATTAGCAGCTTCAATAATTTGCTCGGCGGCAATAGAGGTGTCTATTTCCTGACGGTGAGCCTCATAAAAAGCGATAGCTTCATTCACTTGAGCTTCACTGAGATCGTATTCATTCCCAATTTCCTTTGGAGATAAACCCCATTTATCGGTTGCGATGACTAATGTTTGTACCCGCAAGCGAGTGCCCCGCAAAACCGGAGTTAATTCGCCACTAGCGCCGCGCACGTAGGTGATTTGAGGAAAAGCAGAGTCATCATGGCGTTGGTTGAGTGTAGCGATTTTTTCAGCTACAGCCCAGAGGATAAATCGATCGAGTGAAATGCCTTGGATTGCCGCCAATTTTTCGGCTTCTTGCTGTAGTTGAACGGGTAAGCTTAAAGTGTAGGGTGTCATTGATACAACTTCCGTTTGCTAAGAGAATTGCAGATGGGGCGGTAGTTGAGTTTAAAAGTTTCTCTGATTTTAAAATTTTGGAAAAACTTTAGTTTTCATTTTAGCGCAATATCTCTGCGGGATGTTACGTAATGGCTCAGAATTCATATTTTCACCCAAATTTCGACCTACACAGCCCAACAAAAGAAACCGGATTTTTTGCCAAATCGGCCGTTTCAACGCAGTATCTTCGCAAAAACCCGGTTTCTGGCCCCCTCGACTACAACAAAAGAAACCGGGTTTTTCACTAAATCTGCCGTTTCAACGCAGTATCTTCGCAAAAAACCCGGTTTCAGAGCTCTCAGGCCCAAGTCCTATTAGTGACTGTGCCCGTGCCCACCGTGAGAATGACCGTGATCTCCATGAGAATGCCCATGATCGCCATGAGAATGTGCATGATCCCGAACAACCAAACTCGGATTAACCGCGATCGCACTTTCACTCAACAACGCTTCAATCTGCGGATTAGCCCACTCAGCCGCCATTTTCAGGAACTCAGGACGATCGTTCACGCAAGGCAATTTGCGGTAAGTTACTCCTTTACGCTGTTTCTGCAAAGACTCAATAATGTGATCGACATCTAACAAAGTTTCGTGATTTTCCGTCGCAAATCCGATCGGCATAAACACGATCGCAGTTGCACCCAAATCAATCAAATTCTTCGCAGCCAACGTCGCATCCGGCTGAGTCCACTCAATCAGAGGCGTGTCGTGGTT
>JBDTEI010000127.1:0-6945 GCA_039922675.1 Microcoleus sp. | reverse complement strand
CCGCAGACTCAGACTCAATATCAGGAAACTAAAGATTATACTGATGCGTTTTTCGAGGGAAATCAAGAATTGTTTGAGCGACGGATTGCTAACAATAAAATTCGCGAGTACCACGGAGATTTGCACTTGCGGAATATAGCATTGTGGCAAGATAAAATATTGCTGTTCGACTGCATTGAATTTAACGAGCCTTTTCGGTTTGTTGATGTCATGTACGATATCGCTTTTACAGTCATGGATTTGGAATCGCGGGGGCGCAGAGATTTAGGCAATGTTTTTCTTAATACTTACGTCGAACAAACCGGCGATTGGGAAGGACTGCAAGTGTTGCCGCTGTATTTGAGCCGTCAAGCTTATGTGAGAGCAAAAGTAACTTCGTTAATGTTGGACGATACCTCGGTTTCAACTCCTGAAAAAGCACAGATTTCACAGACTGCCGCTCATTACTATAAACTAGCTTGGGAATACACTAAACCGCGCCGGGGAAAGTTAACTTTGATGTCTGGTTTGTCGGGTTCTGGCAAGAGTACAGCCGCTCGATATTTGGCTCGCCGCACAGGTGCAATTCAGATTCGATCCGATGCTGTTCGCAAACATTTAGGCGGAATTCCAGTCAATGAACGCGGTGGTCAAGATTTGTATTCGGATGAGATGACTGCACGGACTTATGGTAGATTGTTAGAGTTGGGGATAATGCTGGGCCAGCGAGGTTGGGATGTGATTTTAGATGCTAAGTTCGATCGCCAAAACTTAAGAACCGATGCGATTAATCAGGCTCAATCCTGCGGTTTGTCACTGCAAATCGTTTACTGCACCGCACCAATGGCAGTATTGCGAGAACGACTGCAACACCGCACAGGCGATATTGCCGACGCGACAGCAGAAATATTGAGCTCGCAGCAAGCAAAAGCAGAACCTTTTACAGAATTAGAGCAAATTTCTGTAAATATTGTAGATACCGCCCAAGACTTAGAGGTACAATTAAACTTAATTTGTGGGGGGTAGATCCAGTGCGAGATCCCTTGCGAATCTTACTTCTCTGCTAATATTGTCAATATCTTTCTGTATTATTACAAACAAAACTTGCAGCTCATGGCAAAATTTAACGGAGACTCCAAGGGGTTTAACCCCGCGCTGATCTGGTTTGTGTTGTTTACCGTTGGGTTTCGCTTAGTAGGATGTTCGCTACCTGTGAGTATTGGCCTTGGTGTCCTCGGCGGTGTGGCAGCAGGCTTAATGGTGGCTTGGTGGCACAACGAACTACTACTCAACCCGAATACACGTTCCCAGGATAAAAAATCCGATGCTATCCTCAATAAAGAAGTAGTGGAAGTAGACGGGCATAAATATAAAACCTCCCGGCGTGAGCCTACTTCACTGTTTGGCTGGCTGTCAGAGCCTGAAGACCGCCGCTAGCACCGAAAAAAGTTTTTAGTATTGAGTTTTGAGCTTTAAGTTAAAGTGTTCAAAATTCAATACTCAATAATAAAAATCAAAAACTCTGGTTAACCAAGTTACTAATTACCGATTACGGATTCCCCATTCTCGCTAACGATAAATTGGAATGCCTTGCTGAATGTTTGTATTTCTGTCGAAACTGCTGCCGCTGTTGATTTATCCTTTGGGGTTGAGTTGTCTGTTAATGATGGCGGCTTTAATCACGCTTTGGAAGCGTCCCAAATGGGCGGCGGTGCCAATTGCTGCGGCTCTAATTATTTTACTGCTCGGAAGTAGCGGTTGGGTTTCAAAATCGTTAGTTCGATCGCTCGAATGGCAAAATTTACCCACCGCCGAACTCCCCCAAGCATCCGCGATAATCGTCTTGGGTGGTGGTGTCAAAGCAGCTTTACCTCCCCGCCCTTGGGTAGAATTGGGGGAAGCGGGTGATCGAATTATCTACGCTTCCCGACTTTACCGTCAAGGCAAAGCTCCCTTGTTAGTGCTCAGCGGCGGTAGAGTAGATTGGAAAGGCGGGGGCTCTCCAGAATCGGCAGATATGGCAGAAATTGCCCAAACAATGGGCGTACCGGCATCAGCAATTCTGCAAGATCCCGATTCAAACAACACTTATCAAAATGCCGTCAACGTGCGGCAAATCCTAGAGGCTAAAGGTATCAAAGGGCAAGTTTTGCTAGTGACATCGGCGATGCACATGACTCGATCGCTCTTAATTTTTCAGCATCAGGGAATAAAAGTAATTGCGGCACCAACAGATTTTCAGATAACGCAGCAGGCGATCGCAGCATCTCAAAGCAATGCGCAAGCATTCGCGCTGGATTTATTGCCTGATACCTATTATCTACATCAGTCAACTAAAGCTTTGAAAGAATACATCGGCTTAATTGTGTATCGCCTGCGCGGATGGCTTTAACAGATTTTATATTTGGGATTTGGGATTTTAGATTGAATATCTTAAGCTAAGAAGGAAGTTCGGTCTTACTCACAATGTGCGGGATTTCATTCAGTTTACAGTTTACAGTTGACAATTGACAGCGACCTCTACTTGGAAGGAAGAGGATTGGAATAATGAATAGTCTAATTTTAATTTCTCATTGAAATGGATCAGCTTTAAACTAATTCTTTCTGGTAACGGATGCAAGAATTCCCAATGACAACTGTCAACTGTCAACTGTCAACTGTCAACTGTCAACTGCTATGTGTTAGCTTAAAGTCATTACAGCCAATATTTGCCACAGTCGCCCCCAAACAATCATGTTGCCCCACGAGTTGCAAAACGTTGTCCCAGAATCGGCCCCAGCAGCCGAAATTTTCCAACAGAACCAAATTGTTCGCGAGTTTTACGGCGAAATTAAGTACCGTGAAGAACTAGAACGTCATTACCAGTGGTATTACGCTACAGCTAAGCAGCATCAGCAGGAATTGCAGAAAATGCAGGGAGATTTGAATATTTTCGGTTGGTTCAACCGGGCACGGTCGAAAAATTAAGAATTAAACAAAAAAGGTGGTTTGTAGTAAGGACTTTAGTCCCGTCGATCAACTAAAAGCCAGAGAAAAAACTGAATTCCTCACTACAAACTCTACAACATTTATTTGACCGGATTTGATATTGTCTTTGGGCTCCGGCTTCCACCGTTGAGAGTGCTAGACTTCAGAAGGTATGACTTCGACTTCATCTTCTTTGAAGTGAGCTCGAAATTTTTTGTCAAACTGAACTAAAACAGGCCAATTAGCACTGACAGGTCGGCCGTGCCATTCGTGAACGATCGCCACGATTTCTCCTTCCATGCCCTTAATCTCAACTGGTTGACTGCGATTTTGAGGGTGGTGGTAGACAACAACAGAGTTTTTAACGCAAACGCGATCGCCAACTTTCATAGATTTAAAATTAGTGTTCTTTCTTCAAACTCTACAAAGCGTGCAAGTGCAGAACACCTGTAGGCTTTGGGGGCAGTCTTTTCATCTTCCCACACAAGTAGAGCGAAAACTCATAGGACTTACGCACGGGTGGCCAGAAACCGGATTTTTTACGAAAATTCTTCGCCGTAGTCCGCAGATTAGCTAAAAAACCCGGTTTCTGTGGTCTGGGTGCGTAAGTCCTCACTGAAAGAAAGTTAGCGGTTTTCTGTCGGCGATCCGAGCCCTGGCCACGAACCGAGGACGGCCAAATGCCGATCGAATCTCTGTTGAGAAGCCGCGCGATCGGCAGTTAAACCGATCGCGCGGCCTCGGGTGCGCCGGAATTGATGCAGGCTAATCGACAACCGATCGGCTTAACTGATTCAACCAACACTCAACATCAACGCCCAGAGTTTGACCCAACTCCAGCAACTGCCGAATCGAAGGCAACTCCCAGCCGCCGTCTGAGCGGGCAATATCCAAGGCAACGTGGTTAACCTTATTTTCGCCAGCCGCCGCAGCTCGCCGTTGCAGCCAGCCCAAACACAGAGGCACAATTTGACTGTATAGAGAATCGAAATACAGTTCTTGCGATTTGTCCAAACACAAACCCAGACTCAGCCGATCGCCCACAGCAATCAAACGCTCGATGTGGAGAATATCAGCTTCCAACTTGACAGGCGATCGTTCATCCACAGCCGATCCTGCTTGCAGCAGCGCGTCAAGATCGCGCCAAATCAGCTTTTCCAAAATTTCCTTAACTTCGGGAACCTTCAACCGACAGCGGAGGTGGCCGGCTTCAGTGGCGATCGCCTCAATGTCCGCCAGCAGGGACTCCGCGTCCTTGGTTTCCAGTTCCAGAGCCTTCGCCACCGTCAAACAGCGGTGTCCCAAAGCCACCTCAGCAGCAACCTGCAACTCTACCGGCACCGACAACTCGTCGCGGTGGAAGGCCATCATCACCCCGTAATTTTCCCGGTAAACCTGAGTGTAAAGCTGATCCAAGCGAGTCAAATTTTCCTGACTCAGCAACTGCACGATGCGGTGTCGTTCCTCAGCAAATAAATCCCGCAAGCTAAACGACTGATCGCCAAACAACCGCACCATTTCCAGAATCGCGTGGGCCGCCGAAGCTTCTTGCAGAACTCCAAACAAACGTTCTTTCAGCATCGTGTAAGAACGGCGGCTACCAAAAGGCTGAATGCAGCAGTGGAAGTCCCAGCCGCCGAGGTGGAACGCAGCAAACACAAAAACTTCTGTTTCCCTGGTAATTTCCGAGGTTAACTGCAATTGACCCACAGCCAGAGTCATCGAACCCATGCGCTGAATTTGGAAATCTTGCTGCTGGGCCTGATAGCAGTAAACTCGCTGTTCGCGGGGATATTTGGCAAACAGAGAACTAATGGCGTAGTGGGCGGCTACTTGTCTGAGACTAATTTGGGCCGTCGTGACCAATTGGCGGTAAACTTCCGCCCCTGTTTTGAAACAGTCAACGTTGCTGGGTAGGAGGGCTAGTCGATCGATAAAATCCTTTTCTAGATGCACGCCAGTAACTTCCCCCGCCAATTCCAGCGCCCGGGCCGCGTAGCGCAAAATTTGCACGCCTTCGGGGCGAGAGACTTCTTCAAAAAACCAGCCGCAGCTAGTGAACATTAACAAAGCGTGGCGCTGCATTTCCAGCAACCGCAGGGCGTCTACCTGTTCGGCTGCGTCAAGGGGGCGAACTTGATGGCGATCGAGGAAACTGTCAACATTAGCAGTCGATCGATCGCGCATCACATCAATATATTCATCTCTGGCCTTCCAGGGATCGCGCAACAGCTTGCGTCCCGCTTCTTCGTAAATCGGAATCAGTCGATCGCGCAGCCAATTTAGAGTATCCCGCAAAGGACGGCGCCACAGGAGATGCCACCCACCGCCGCCACCGCAGCCACAATCATCTTGCCAGCGATCGACCCCGTGAGAGCAACTCCAGGCCGTCACCGGTTTGAGTTCCACTTCCCAAGTGCTGGGATTTTGACTTAAATAATGAGCAAAATTCGTCACCGTCCAGCCGCGGCGGGGAAACTCTTCTGTGAAGGCGTAGGCGAGGCATTTTTCGGTACTGTTTTTGTGGTGGCCGAAAGTTTCGCCGTCCGTCGCCACGGAGATTAATTGGGCCGGTCGGTGGTCTCCCCGCACTGCTTGACCCAAGCGCCCCGCTAAATGGTTGCTGCTGCTGAGAACGTCATTGAAGCCCATATCCCGCGATATCGGGCCGTCGTAGAAAAAGATATCCATGTAGGGAGTATTAGCAGTTGAGCCTGCCGAATGCTGGCCCTGTCCGCGGCCAAAATGGTGAGAGCTCAGCGGCGAAAGTTGGTGGTCAGCCATCAACCGCATTTCCGGCTTCAAATAGCAGCGGTACGGGCGAGTCGGATCGATTTGACCGCCACCGACTTCGTGCCATTCGGAATCTGTTTCTTGCTCTCCTGCTTGGTTTTGCCCGATTAGCAGGCGGCAGCGTTCGGCTTGGGAGGGGGCTAAGACAATGAAGCGGATGCCTTCAGCCACCAAAACTTCGAGGGTGGCGTAGTCTACGGCGGTTTCGGCGAGCCACATTCCTTCGGGGTTGCGATCGAATCTGGAGCGGAAATCTGCGATCCCCCAGCGAATTTGGGTGTATTTGTCTCGCTCGTTCGCCAGTGGCATAATGATGTGATTGTACACTTGGGCGATCGCGTTACCGTGACCGTTGAGGCGCTGACAGCTTTTGCGATCGGCTTCCAGAATCCGCTGGTAGACTTCCGCGTCGTAGCGTTCCAGCCAGCTCATCAGGGTAGGGCCGATGTTGAAGCTCATATACTCGTAGTTGTTGACGATCCCCGCGACTTCGCCGCGGTCGTTGAGTATGCGCGCAAAGGCGTTCGGGCGGTAGCACTCGTTGTCAATGCGTTCGTTCCAGTCGTGGAATGGAGAGGCGCTGGCTTGGCGTTCGATCGCGTCCAGGTAAGGGTTTTCCCTCGGCGGCTGGTAAAAGTGACCGTGAATCGTCACGCACACTCCGGTTGCAGCAGCCACGCTGCTTTCGGTTGGAGCGGTTACGGTTGGCCCAGACACAGGCAGCAGAGCGGATTGAGTTGTTGAAATCGAAACCATGCGATCGAATCCTCAAGTAGTTAATGACAATAAAATCAGCCTAATAAGTAACTGACACCTTAAGCAGCAGGCTTTTGGGCTAGGCATCTGTCGGTAATAAAATTTGGCAGACAAGTTTTGATACATTTTGTAGTATTGCGAGCAAAGCATTCGTTCCAATATGTCGATCGTCGATCCCTGGGTTTTTCTGGCAATGCTTTGCTGTTGAAAGAGTTAAAAAAGGTAGTTTTTGCTGCTTTCTGGCACTTGCGACCCATTTCAGGTTAGTGCTTGCAGAATTGTTTGTTGAGAGTTTGATTCACATTGGTGCATTTTAAAGTCTTCTTCATTAAATAGCAAGTTTTCCCCGGAAAAATTTAATCTTTGGCGATCGACAAGCGGGCAATTGTGCGCGTCAATTCAACAACAGGGCGAATCCCCTCAGCAGGGAACGCTTTTAGTGAGGAGTTG
>JBDTEI010000126.1:0-5592 GCA_039922675.1 Microcoleus sp. | reverse complement strand
GCAGCAACCGGGTTTTTTAGTTATTAAACTGTCGCGGATTTAAAAGGGATTTTTCACTTCGGTTGTGGAAAAAGCGTCATCCAACGGCAGAGTTCAGCCCGATCGCTATTTCGTTATATTAAAAAATGTAACACACATACAGGCGATCGCCCGGAAAGACCCACAAAACTAGCCCAAACAAATTTGGAGCTCAGAAACGAGGCGCTACCTTGACGGCAAGAGGAGCAGGGACTCTGATCGCACCAGAACCGAGTACAATGGCTTTGTGTTTGAAAAAGAAATAAGATCGTTCGGCGCCAACTACCGGACTCGACAAGCAATGATTTGCCGGGCCGCAGAACACAAAACATCGGTCAATATTTAGAAAAGCGGATTCACAGGTGAAACGAAGGTCTTTGCTATTGGGCGCAGCCACCCTAACTTTAAGTCAATTGGCGGCAGGTTGCGACTCGAAACCCACTCTCAAAATTCGATCGCTCAAAAACGGTATTCCGGCCCAACTCGCAAGCAAATTTAGCCGCGATGTACAACCGTCTCCGGTTTTGCAGGTAACGCAGGAAGCACAATTAAAAGAATTATTCGCTTTGTTGCAGGAGTGGAAACGGACGCCCACAGCCAAAAATCAAGCTGACTTGGTGATGTTGGGAGATTATTGGCTGACTGTGGCAATACGCCAAAAGTTGATTCAGCCGATCGATCCTGCTAAAATTAATAATTGGTCAAAATTGCCCGAAAGATGGCAAAAACTCGTCAGACGCAACGATGACGGTCAATTAGACGCTAAAGGTAAAGTTTGGGCTGCACCTTATCGCTGGGGAAGTACGGTAATTGCCTATCGAACCGATAAATTTAAGGCTTTGGGGTGGACTCCGACAGATTGGAGTGACTTGTGGAAGCCAGAATTGCGCGATCGAATTTCGCTGCCAGATAGTGCTAGAGAAGTGATCGGTTTAACATTAAAAAAACTCGGCAAATCCTACAATACGCAGCAATTAGATAAAGTTCCAAACCTCAAAAAAGAACTCGCAAACCTGCAAGCACAAACTAAGCTTTACAGTTCCGACGCTTACCTGCAACCGTTGATTTTAGGCGATACTTGGTTGGCAGTAGGTTCCTCTGGCGACGTGCTGCCACTGCTGCAAACTCAAACCGATATTGCTGTAGTAATTCCCGCTTCTGGAACAGCACTTTGGACGGATTTGTGGGTACAACCAGCATCAAAAAAGCCAGTTTTGTTAGGGGAAAAATGGATTAATTTTTGCTTGCAGCCTCAGATTGCGCCTCAACTATCTTTGCTGGCTAAGGCTAGTTCGCCAATAATTGTCGGCATGAAACCCGAGGATTTGCCCGCAGATATTCGCAGTAATCCCGTGTTGTTGCCGGATGCTAAGATTCTTGCTGCTAGCGACTTTCTGCTGCCTTTCGGGGATGCGGGGATTCAGCAATATCGATCGCTCTGGCAAGAAATTCGGCAAGTAGTGCACAGTTAAAAGTTCACCAGCCCACAGGCGCCGAGAAAATCATCAAAACTGACGCACTTTAAACCGTAGGGTTCGTCAGTCACCAGTTGTACTTGTAAGCTGCGTTAGCTCTTAAATTCTCAACTACTACTAAGGGTAAATTTTCAGGTAAACAAAAATTCTGACCTTTTTTGTGAGGCGTGTATCCTTGTGCTAAGGCATAGAGAATTACCTCACGCACCAGCATAGGTATAATAGCTTGATAATCATCAGAAAAACCTGTCGTCAATTTATGAGCAGGATTCTCATATAACTCTATCCACAAATCAATGCCGTAATCGTCGCGTGAAATAAGCCAACGATATTTTTCCCCGTTTATGGTGATACTACGTGAAGCTTTTTTAGGAAGTGCCATTTTTTGGCTGTTATTTTGGTAGGTATTTTTCTAACACTTTCTTGTTTATTTCCAAATTAAATTTTTTCAAAACTGCGTTTTTGGAAGCCATATTTTTTCAGCTAAAATTTAGGGTGCGTCAACTCTTGATTTATCGATTCTCCAGAAAAAAACTCGCTGCTGACGCACCCTACTAAAATCCGTTGATTTTGCCTCGAAGACCCGGATTTGACAGAGATTCTAAATCAATTTTACAGCTTAGCCGATCGCCCTTGCACGAATAAACCGCCACAGCCGTTCCTTGAGTGGTGCAAACTCGCAGGTTGTAACCGTACTCGCTCGAAGCAGTGCCGAAGCGGTTAACAAACTGATAGCGTTCTATATAATCGAGCAAACTCCACAGTTGACGGTTGACTATGATAATTACCGAAGTATTGCCGCGATCGACAAACCAGCGATCGAGCAATTTGCCGCCAAACTCTTTTTGAGCCAACCACAGACTCGGCACACTCTCGTGATTTTGCGAAAGCGGAGGTGACGGGAAATTAGCAGCGTTGCCAGTCGGGCAGGCCGGGGGCCGGGAAAATGCCGCAGATTGTCCCCACAGCAAAGCTGTGATGCACGTAGAACAGGCAATTAAAAACAAAAATAAAGTTTTTATCAAAATGCCATGTCTGCGGCGGGAAACTTGATTTTTGGAGGAAAAATTGTGGTAGTTTATCATATTATTTTAGATTGGTGATTTGAAATTTAACAGTCAAGGAAACACCCCGATACCTCAGAAACCCGGTTTCTTCCTAGATTTCTCATTTTCGTTCGCAAATTTTTCGTAGAAACCGGGTTTCTAGCCTTCATGGGTAGTCCTGTGGAACAATTGGGAGCGATCTCGTTTCCTTCGATCGGAATAATAATTTTTCAAGTGCAGTATGCGTCCGGCGGACATCGTTTGTTTGGCGTGCGGTTTCAACTACCGACTCTTTCAACTTCGTTGGCGACAAAATTATTGAAATTCCGATCGCCTAAACAACGAAGCAGGCAGAAAAGCCGTAAAAGTAGAACCACAATCTAACTCGCTGCTAACTTCAATATCACCGCCCATCATCTGACAGAAACGCTGGCTGATAGTCAATCCCAAACCAGTACCGCCGTACTTGCGAGTAGTGGAATTGTCCGCTTGAGTGAAAGGTTGAAACAGTCGCTCTTGCTGCTCTTTTGTCATGCCGATGCCCGCGTCTGTGACTCGAAAAACTAAATATTCCGAATCCAAAATTAACATTTGAACAACTCGCGGTTGATACTTATTTTTTAACACTTCGCTGGTAATTCTTTCGACAGTAAGCACGATCGCCCCATTCGCCGAAAATTTAGCAGCATTGCTCAGCAAATTCAACATTACCTGCCGCACCTTCATCAAATCGCCGTGCATAGCGCCGATATTGTCAGCAATCAATACTTGCAAGGTATTGCCGTTTTTATCCATTAACGGTTTGATAGTTGTTTCCACCTCCTCGATTAAGCCGCCAACATCGAAGCTTTCGAGATAAATCTCCATCTTGTCAGCTTCTATTTTGGAAATGTCGAGAATGTCGTCAATCAGGCACAGCAAATGTTTGCCAGCAGTCCGAATTTTGTCTAAATCCGAGACAATCTCTAAGTTGCCCAACTCCTCGGCATCTTCTACCAACATATCGCTGTAGCCGATAATCGCGTTCAGAGGAGTGCGCAACTCGTGGCTCATATTTGCCAAAAAAGCACTCTTGGCGCGGTTGGCAAGTTCTGCCGCTTCTTTGGCCAACTGCCACGCTTCCTCAGCGTCTTTGCGATCGGTGATATCCCGCAACGTGGCCACCACGGCTTCCACGCTGCCGTCTGTGGCACACACCGGGCTGAGAATGTATTCGTAGTCGCGGATTCCCCAGGCTGCGGTGGGGACGATTACTTCGCCTTTCGCGGGTTCGGCTGTAGCAAATAGGCGATCGCACTCTTCATGAACCCGCTGCATAATTTTTGGTGGCCAGCCTAATTCCTGCCAGGTTTTGCGAATCATTTCTCTGGGGTTCATGCCGGCAGCTTGGGCGGCGGTGCGGCTGACATAGGTGTATTTTCCCGATCGATCAACTAGAAAAATTAGGTCAACAGAAGCACCGAGAATTCCGTCAACTGTTCTGGCGTGTCGGGCTACTTGAGCCGTCATTTGTCTGACGGCGATGGCGCCACGAACCTTTGCAGCGAGTTCAAACTGCAACAGTTCATTGGCTTGTTTGAGGAATAGGGTGCGCTGTTCGACTTCTATTTCTAGTTCTGCTTTGGCTGTTTCTAGGGTGAGTTCGGCAAGTTTGCGATCACTCACATCTGTAGAAATTGTACCGACTGCATAAGCTCTACCTTCGGAGTTGCAGAGGGGAAATTTCAGAGAAATATAAGTGTGCGGGCCATCGTCTTGGGGGATGATTTCTTCGATGGTTAGAGGCGAGGAGGATTCGAGAACTTTCAGGTCATTTTCTCGCAAGGCTGCTGCTTTGTCTTGGGGAAAAATATCGCCGTCGGTTTTGCCTGTTATTTGCTCTTTTGCGATGTCGAACAAATTGTCAAAATGGCGGTTGGTGAGCAGGTATTTTCCCTCAATATCTTTGATGTAAATCACTGCTGTAGAGTTGTCTAAAATCGCTTGCAGCAGTGCTTCGCTCTTTCGCAGGGCTTTTTGAGTGTTTTGGCGATCGAGTATTTCTGGCTGCAATTCCCAGTTGAGGCGATTTAAGTCTTGCCAAGCTTCCTGGACTAGATTTAAGGCGATCGCGCTTTTTGCTGGTTCTGTATTTGTCGGCTGCGGGTGGTTTGAGCCTGAGTTGGCTGACAATTCTAGGGTTGGGACAGTTAGCGGGATTTCGGCATTGGCGATTTGCGATCGATCCCCAAAAAATATTTTCTCTTGAAAATCCAGTGCTAATAGATTTTCTAAACTTGCTTTTTTTGGGAATAAACCGAATTCGCGCAGATTTGAATGATTAGATAAAGTATCAGAAGTGCGATCGTCTTCGTTGATGAGCCTCCCGCAGGGGCGGGCTTCGCTAACGCACTTCGCGGATTGCTGCTGTGGTTCGGCGGTGGAGTTAGATGCCCTATTTCCGTCTGCTGTTGATAAATCTGAGTTAGCTGGTTTGGCAATCCGGCGGGTGACTGCAACTGCCAAGGCGAGGGGTGCGGCGGCAGACAGTGCCAGCAGCAGCCAATTGTTACCCAGATCGGTTTGGGGGATTCCCCGGACTAAAACTACTGCGGGTTTTCCGGCTAAATTGTTTAGAGATTTTGCTGCTACGGTATAAGTTTGATTGCCTATTTTTATGGGCTGAGCAACTGGTTTTCCACGAGCGGCGAGTGCCGATTTTAGTAGCGATTTGTCGATCGACTGTAAATCTGGCAACAGTTGATTTTTCGTAACGTTTTGTGCACTTACCAAGACATATTTGCCTTCATTAAGTGGTGCATAAATAGCGTAAAATCCCCCTTCGAGTGAATTGACAGTTTCAGTGCTAGCAACCATCGGGATTTGGCTCAGATTTTTCCCTAGAAATAAAGTACCAATAACTGTCTGATTTTTGGGATTTTTTACGGGAATTTCTGTGTAACTAACCAGGACACGTTCGCTCAATCCAGACGCCAAAGCGGGCAATTGTTTCTGAATTTTCGATTTGACCAGAGTTTTGCTGGCTGTAATTGGCTCTTTTTTTGCCAATACTG